>JAJDCT010000433.1 GCA_029260695.1 Phycisphaeraceae bacterium | reverse complement strand
CCAGATCCCCCCAAGCTCCAGTTCCTCACCAGCTTCTCAGACGCAGAGTCCTGGGTCACCACCAAGAGCTCCTTCGCCGACTTCGTCGTCGGCTCCGCTGAGCAACAAGAAGCTCTTGGCAAAATGCACGGGCCCTACGGCATCGCCGTCCACAACGCCAAACTCTACGTCTGCGATATCCCCCTCCACGTCGTACACGTCTACGACATGGCCAACAACACCTACGCACGCCTCGGCGAGCAGGGCACCTTCTTCGGCCCGGTCAACGTCACCATCGACACCGACGGCACCAAATACATCTGCGATACTCAGAAAGCCACCGTCTTCGTCTTCGACGCCAACGACCAACTCATCCGCACCATGGGCGACCCCACCCGCTGCACACCGATCGACCTCGCTGTCATCGGCGACGAGCTCTTTGTCTGCAACATCAAGAAGGGCTCCATCGAAGTCTGGGCCAAGTCCTCCGGCGAACTCCTGCGCAGCTTTTCTTCCAAAGGCATGGACCCCGACCAGCTCCGCGCACCGACCAACCTAGACGTCGGCCCCGACGGCAACCTCTACGTCGTCGACTCAGAGCAATGCAGCGTCAAGGTCTTCACACCCCAGGGCGACCTGCTCAAACTCATCGGCGAACCCGGCGACCGTCCCGGATACTTCGCAAGACCCAAGGGCATCGCCATCGACCCCGAAGGCGTCATGTACGTCGCCGACTCACAATGGGAAATCATCCAGCTCTTCACCACGCAAGGCAAAACACTCCTCTACTTCGGCGGCGCAACCACCGGCCCCGAAGGCATGGGCCTACCCGCAGGCCTCACACTCGACACCTCCAGCATCGAAGTCTTCCGTAAATACCTCGCCCCAGGCTTCCAACCCAAATACCTCCTGTTCATAGCCAACCAGTTCGGCAACAACAAGATCGGGGTCTATGCCTTCGGCACGATGAAGGGTGAATAGATGTGAGTGAGTTCTATCCCCGCCTCTACAACGAGGGATAGACACCGCTCCGCGCTCCCATTCAGACCCTTGACGCGACTCCATGTTCGGTGATAATTAAGTCTGCTTGCGTTTGAAAAAACGGTTCGACGACTCGAACTCAAAGAAACGGGGTGTGTCATGTACGAAGACCTACCAAACAAGGACCAGCCAAATCCTGAGCCGCTGTTCTGTGCTTGGAGAAAACGATATATGGCCATTGGTAGGATTGTCTGCATCGCGGGCCTTGTGTCTGGCATCGCGCTTGAACTGCCCTATGTCATCGCCCTTTCAATCCTCGGAGTCATTGTTACGAGCGTCAAGCTATATAGGATGAAGATGTAAGCACGCCCGGGCCATAGATATTGAGGGGCATGTCCCCAAATCTTATCGAAGTCATCAAAAAATACCCCGCCCCAGGCTTCCAACCTCTGCCTAAACACCTCCTCTTCCTCGCCAACCAGTTCGGCAACAACAAGATCGGGGGTGTATGCGTTCGGGGAGATGAACGGGGAATGAGGGTGGGCGGGTTCAATCTGTTCGCCAGATGGGTCAATACAATTGTGCGCCCTTCGGGCCAGCCTCATTTGCGGGTTTTAAGATTCCTGGAACCTTTTCCGCCCCTGGCTAAGGTCGTAAAGAAGATACGAACTTATCAGGTGGGGGTGAGGCGGCCTGTGTTAGACCGAATCTTCAACTCCTTCGACTAGGGATGCCCTGAATATCTCTGGTGCGAAGAACAGCTTTGGCTTTTCACCTTCGATATTATCAACTATTCCGGCCTTGATGAACTTATTGATGTACTTGTGAGCTGTTGGATTTGAGACACCACACCACCGCATTACATCCCTAGCCCTGAATACCGGTGCATCAAAGAATTTGCCGATTATCTGGTGGGCTCTTGGGGTTAGTGAACTGAAGCTCATGTAGTACCTTTGCTTGATGTCATTCAGTTTTTTACACCGCCTGATGGTGTCGTTGCATTGATAGATGGTCCCTCTGAGACAGAACTCTATCCAACCAGACCAGTCCCCCTCTGTGCTTACCTTGAATAGCCTGTCTGTATATTCATCCTTGTACCTGTCGAAGTACGCACTCATGTACAGCCAAGGTAGAGCGTGTCCGTGCCAGTCACACAGCAGCAGGGATAGTAGTACTCGCCCGATACGTCCGTTGCCATCTAAGAAGGGGTGGATAGTCTCAAAGTGGTAGTGAGTGATATAAGCTAATACTAACGGGTTGTGGTCACCGCTGCGGTCGTGGAGGTATGACTCGAAGTGATTTAGACACTCTTCCAGTTTGTCTGGCGGGGGCGGAATGAACCTGTAGTCCGAGCCTATATGAACCTGCCTGGTTCTGAACTCACCTGGTGTCTTTTCTTGCCCTCGTACACCACCCAACAGGCGAGCGTGCATTTCACGGATAAGCCGTAATGACATAGGGAAGCCATCATCACTCATGCGTTTAAAACCATGCTGCAAAGCTGCACTATGATTGTGAACCTCTTGCCAGACGCTACGCTTGTCTGCGTTTGAAGTAGACTCTTGCGGGTCTAGCTCATATTTCAATAGCTCCATGGGAGTGGCATAGGTGCCTTCCATGCTCGATGACTTGATCGCTTCACGTTGCTGTAGCGGTGTTAGGAGTAGTTGAGGGCTTGTGAGTGTCTGCCCGATACCATTCAGAGTCCCAAAAGCCTCACGGGCATCACCCAGCAGTTCGCCGAACTCCGATGGTAGCGACCAGTTTGGGGGCAGAGGGTGTGGGACAAAGGCTACGTCTGAGCCATGATTGGTCTGTATCCGGACTAAGTCCCCTGTTTTATCGGCGGTGAATCGGGTCGAATCCATACTGGAAGTCCTTTCATCGAGAATGCCTAATGTAAATATAACATGGTTTATTTACACGGTCAAGATCTATTGTAAATACCCGGCCATTTATTTACAATAGCTTTGGGCTGGGTAAAGGGGCGAAAAAGGGGGAAGAAAAGGGGATAAGCCCCTATTGGTACTTGCCTGGATGTCGGGTGTCTGGGATGTTAGGCGGCTCGTTGCGTTGTGCGCACGGCATGGGCGGGTTTCTGAAATAAAATGCGGCACGGCACGAAGATTCGTAGGGGCTGGCCGGGTAGGACCTTGTGGTGGAGTGAGGCCCAGCAAAACCACTCCCATGCGCACAAACCCGTCGCACCGCCCAAGTGTGGAGACGTCACTTTTTTCTGGAGTAACTTCCGGGGCGGCGTCTGCCGACAACCTCACGACGGCGATCGTCAGCTACCCTGAGCATCCAAAGATTAAAAGGACCGGGACTCGAGGGCCGCCCCCACGGAAAGCCACGCTCAAAAGGCGTGGCCGGTGACGGGACTTGCAAGCGGATCGTCCCGGCTAGATGACGGATTCACAGGACGCGGGCCCGACCCGGTCCCGACGTGCCGCGCCTGCCGTTACCGCTGGAACCTCGTGGGTTTTTGAGATTAAGAAATTGAACCGCCAAGACGCGGAGGTCGCCAAGGAAAACAGAAACAAGCATTAACCACAGAGGCACAGAGACACAGAGAAGATCAAGGCGTGTGTAACAGTGATGAACGCTGGTAAAGCCTTTCGCTTAGCGGTTTGGCCTAGCTCTTCATCACCGTTTATCAGCGTTCATCACTGTTTCAACTCCTGTCTGCCTCCGCGCTCTTTGCGCCTTGGCTGTGTCTTAATCACCGTTCATCCGCGTTCATCACTGTTTCAATTCTTGTCTGTCTCCGCGCTCTTCGCGCCTTGGCGGTTATCCAATTCTTTCATGTGCCGGCTGTGACACCAAAAAACAAACGGGACCCGTCACACGAACGGGCCCCGCTTTACATAACGGTCTCTAAATGTCAGACACGACCCTCTCTTAGCGGGCGTGGCAGGCACGGCACAGCAGGGCTTCGTGCTCCGCGGCGGCGTCGATGTCGTACTTCAGCAGGTACTCGCCGAAGCCGGTCGTATGCACGTCGTGGCAGCTGGTGCACTGCACCTTGTCCTGTGAATCCAGCAGGTCTTCCGCGATCGTCCCACCCAGGCCCGAGGTCACCGTGGCCGGGTCATGCAGGGCGCCGTCGGCGGTGGCCAGGGCGCTGTCATAGGTGAACGAAATGGGGTGAGAACTCGCCAGGTCGCCGGTCTCGAAAATAGCTTCGGTATCGGGGATGAAGGCGAAGACCGAGTAGCTGCCGTCGTGGCAACCCAGGCAAAGCTTGCTGGGGCCGCTGGGCTGGCTGACATCGGTCGCGTCAAGGCTGCCGCTGGTGTACAGGTCGAAGGTCGGCAGGCCGTCCTTGAGCTGCTCGGTGCTCCACAGGGGCACACCATACGCATCGGGGTCGGTCGCGTCGCCGGACTTATGCGGGACGTGACAGTTGAAGCAACCGTGATCCGAGTGGGCGGCGAAAGAACTGCCGCTCATCGCGAATGCCAGGCCCGCCACAGCCAGTGCTCCTACGATCAGTTGAGATTTCATTTTGGCGTCTCCTAAAGTAAAATGTTCAAGGCCATTCGTGGCTTTCGCCTCGTGCCCGGTTCGCCCTTCGTTTACGCTTGGGTCGAGCCGGCCGGGGCGTCTTTTTTCTGAGTCACAATCAAAACAGATTCTTTGAGATCCTGTCTCATTTGCCGGCCCCACGTGTCGGTGACCGGCAACGTCAAACCCAATCCCGACCCCGTGGAGGTGCCCTCACAGGCACCGGCTTATCGGTCAGGCCGGGATATATCATCGTTTGTGTCATGTCTTGTACTCGTGAGTTAGAGACCTGCTATACAAACGAATAGTGCAAGTGCTATACCAACGTGACCGCTCAGAAGTCGGTTTTTTGTGCCCCAAAGGACCGCTTAAAAGCCTTTTATGGCCGACCGTACTCAACGGTAAGAATTGGTCACCCCGAGTGTTCCCGATGCTCGGAAAGACCCGGCCCCACGCAGCATCATCCAATATCCCGGCAACAAGAGGGCACTAAGTGCCGTTTCTAAAAAATGAGATTTTTAGGTAGCGCCCGCTGTATGAGCCGGCAAATCCCACATAACCCATGAGGCAAGTCAAGACCTGGCTTGTTGGCGGGATCGGCAATGGGTATGCGTAAGTGGGGTAGCAGGATCGAAGTGGGTCGGATGGGGATGCAGGCTTGGTGACCCCCTAGGGTTCTTTGGTGCTGTAGCCCCTACAAACCAAGGCCCTATTAATCGGGGTGACATGATTCGAACATGCGACCTCTTCGCCCCGAACGAAGCGCTCTACCAAGCTGAGCTACACCCCGACAGTGTTTGTCGGTCGGCCCGGTGACGGGTGGCGACCAGAAAAAAGAGTATCACAAAGGGTCGTTGCGGACAACGGGAATTTCGGCGGGGGTGTCGGGCCCGTATCTCAGGTCGGCCGTGGGGGGGCCGTCGGGCTGATATTCGGGGCTGTCGGGGTCTTTGCTGGGGGTGTAAGGCTCGACGTGTGCGGTGGCGTTGGCACGACCCAGTGCCGCCTCGATGCGGCCTTCGATCCGCGACGCCAGGGTGTGGCTGTCCGCGACGTTCATCCCGCCGTCCACCTGGAGGTGCATCTCGACCCAATGGAAAGGCCCGTTGTGACGCAGGCGGACCTTGTGATACCCGTGGATGTGCCCCGCGGTCTTCTCGTCATTCAGGATCGTGCGCACCGTGTCGTCATCCTTGGGGTCGCTTGAGTCCATCAGGCCTTGCATCGACTTCCAAAGCAGCCGCCAACTTACAGCCATGCAAAGCCCCGCGACGAGGATCGCCACGACCGGGTCCAGCCAACCCCAACCGGTCCATTTCACCAGGAGCAAGCCAACTAACACCCCCACCGTTGAAGCGACGTCGGTCATCAGGTGCTTGCCGTCAGCGATCAACGGTTCGCTTTGATACCGCCGGCCTGCCCACCAGACGTAGCCCGCCAGCGCCGCGCTGACCACGCCCACGCCCAGGAGCATCCACAGCCCGGCATCTAGGCGCGTCAGTTCCGAACCGGTGAAAAGCCTGCGCACCGCCTCGATCCCGATCAACAGCCCGGCGAAGAGGATCAGCCAGCCCTCCATGCCGACCGCGAGGAACTCGGCCTTGCCGTGCCCGTAAGGATGGCCTTCGTCGGCGGGGCGGTTACTCAGCCAGACGCTGTAGAGCAACACACCTGCGGCGACGATGTTGATGATCGACTCCATCGCGTCGGACAGCACCGCCACCGAGTTGGTCATCCAGAAGATCCCGAACTTCATCAGCGTAATGACCAGCCCCGCGAGGATCGCATGCAGCGCCACGCGCTCGATGTAGAGTTGGTTAGGATCGGCATCCGGTTCGGGCATGCATCTACTTTAGCTAAGCCAGCAACCCCCGCCAATACCAATGCCGACGTGAAGCCATCCAGGGATCACGCTAACAAACCGCGCGCTTGTCCCTTCCCCGTGGTCCATGTGAAGAAAATAAAAGAGCCCACACGTGGCGCTGTGTGGGCTCTGGGAGAATCGGTCCGCCCTTTGGCGCCGATTGCAGGCTGGACGTTCAACTCACCGCTAGTTCACCGCCGGTCAATTCACTGAACGCTTGAAGGTATTTCTTGAGCGTGTTGCTCACGACCTCCTGCGGCAGCTCCGGCCCGGGTGGCATTTTATCCCATCGGCTGTCATCTACCAAGTCTTGA
>JAJDCT010000432.1 GCA_029260695.1 Phycisphaeraceae bacterium | reverse complement strand
TAAAATCCCTATAAGCAAGGCGATGATGCTGATCACCACAAGTAATTCAATCAAAGTAAACGCACGTCGATAACGATGGTACATGAGATAACTCCCAATCAATCTGATCCATTCACGGGTGTTGTGCACACGCGACAGGCGCAATACACAACGGACAATCCCACACGAGCTCAACAGAGCAAGGTGGGCATACGTCAAAAATACGATCGGTGAATCAGCAGGGCGGCGGGCCGCGGGGAGTGGTGGGGCTGACAAACAGCCAGCCGGTCAGAACAGACGGCTTGTCAAGAACAAGCCCAGCCAAGCCCGGTTCGGTCACCGCGGCGGCCTGGGAGGAGGCAACAAACGAGGCATGCGACGCCAGACAGATATCGCAGTCGTGGTCGGACGACAGCGGGGTGTTGCTGTGGTCGTGCGCGAAGTGGTGGTACAGCGCGGCGCCTAAACCGGTCGCCGGCCCCATCAACAGCGCTAACAGCAACATCGCTGTAAAGGTGCACAGCCAGCGGGAAGGCTCTAAGGCCCTGCCGTATAGCCGTTCTGTCCGGTTCGATTTCATGGTCTGCGTGATTATACCAGTATGTCAACGCCGTTTGCGTTTGCGCTGTTTGAACGGGGACTTCTGCTTGGTCGAGCCCTTCATCTTGGGCATGCCGCCCATCCCACCCATCGCGGCGGGGTCCATGCCGCGCATCGCCTTCATCTTGGAAAGCCCGCCCATCCCGGACATCTGCTTGCCCATCTTGGAGACCATCTCGAAGCCTTTGACAAGCTTGCCCACCGCTTGCTGGTCGGTGCCCGCGCCTTGAGCGATCCGGCGGCGGCGGCTGGCGGTGAGGATGTCGACGTCGCCGCGCTCGTCTTTGGTCATAGACTGGATAATCGCCTCGGTTCGGCCGATCTCCTTGTCGTCCAGGTCGATGTCCTTGAGCTGACTGCCGACACCCGGGAGCATCCCCAGCAGCGACTTCATCGAGCCCATCTTCCGCATCATGCGAAGCTGCTTGAGGAAGTCGTCCATGGTCATCTTGCCCTTGGCCATCTTCTCCTGAAGCGCCAGCGCCTCTTCCTCGCTGACCTGCTCCTGGGCCTTCTCAACCAGGCTCACAATGTCACCCATGCCCAGGATGCGCGACGCGATCCGGCTGGGGTGGAACTCTTCGAGTGCGTCGAGCTTCTCGCCGACCCCGATGAATTTGATGGGCTTGCCGGTGATTTTTTTGACTGATAGCGCCGCGCCGCCGCGGGTGTCGGAGTCGAACTTGGTCAGCACCACGCCGTCCAACTCGAGCTGATCGTTAAAGGCCTTGGCTGAGTTGACCGCGTCCTGCCCGGTCATGGCGTCAATGACGAGATATATCTGATGGGGGTTGACTGCCGTATTGACTTGCCGAAGCTCACCCATCAGGTCGTCGTTGATGTGCAGCCGGCCGGCGGTGTCGAGGATCAGCACGTCGCAGCCGGTGTCCTGCGCGGCTTTGAGCGCGTTGCGACAGACCGTCACCGCGGCCCCGACCGCCTTGCCGTACTCGGCGACCTTGTCGGGTTCGGAGTAGAAGTGCACGCTCCCGGAACCCGGGGCCTCGTCCTGCACCTGCTTGGCCAACACCTCCAACTGCGTCACAGCCGCCGGACGTTGCAGGTCGGCGGCACAGAGCATCACCTGCTTGTCGCGTTTCTTGAGGTACCCCGCCAGCTTCCCGCAGGTTGTCGTCTTGCCCGAGCCCTGCAGCCCCGCCATCATGATGACGGTCGGCCCGGGGTGGACGTACATGATCGGCGAAACGTCCGCCCCCGGAGGCTGGGTCGGGTCCGCGCTGGTCTCATCGTCCTCACCGCCGAGCACACGGACCAGCTCGTCGTTGACGATCTTAATCATCTGCTGCGCGGGTTTGAGCGAAGTCAACACCTCCTCGCCGACCGCCTTCTGCAACACCGATTCGGTGAAGTCCTCGACGACCTCGTAGTGCGCATCGGCTTCCAGCAGCGCGGTGCGGACCTCCTCCATCGCCTCACGGACATTGGATTCGCTGATCTTGCCCCGCCCGGACAGCCGGCGCAGAGCGCCCTCGAATTTATCGCTTAGGTTGGTGAACATGTTGGTCCTTAAAGCCCACGGATTCAATCCGCAGTCTTACGGGGCCGGGCTTTGATCGGAGCCGGCAGAATCCTATCCGGTCCGGTGGTGTGTGACAACGCGGAGGCAGGGGGTCAGTATATTTGCACATGTTTGCTTGGTCCGATGAACCGACGGGCAATTTATTGCGTATGTTCCGTGGGCGCGTCATGATACGCGGGGGTATCAGCCTGCTGTGGTCCCTTGCCGTTACACTTCGTCCGTACGACATTTCAAGCAACAACACCCGACTCGGGGTGGGCCTTTTCTGGAGGCGATCACGATGATTAGATGGTTCAAGCAACTCGACGGGATCCTGCGCGGCGACGCGACTCGGCTGTCTGCCCTGAAGGATGGACGGATCGAGACACCGATCGGGGGGCTGTCGGTTGTGACCGTGTTCCTGGGCGCGGTCTACGGCGTGTGTATAGGTGCCTACGCGGTGATCCGTACCGGGGGGGCCGACCACGACGCCTACATGCAGATGCTGGCAAGCGCCTTGAAGCTGCCGCTGTTGTTTTTCCTGACCCTGGCGGTGACGCTGCCGTCGCTTTACGTCTTTAACGCGCTGGTGGGTTCGCGCCTGTCGGTGCTGTCGGTGGTCCGGCTGCTGGTGGCGATGCTGGGTGTGATGCTGGCGGTGCTGGCGTCGTTCGGCCCGATCGTGGTGTTCTTCAGCGTGAGCACGGAGAGCTACCCGTTCATGAAGCTATTGAACGTGCTGGTTGCGGCACTGGCGGGGTTCTTGGGTTTGGCGTTCTTACTGCGGACGTTGCACCGACTGGTGCTGGCGCAGATCGTGTTGGATACGCAGCCGCCATCTTCACCCACTTCGGCCGAGGGCGGCGAAGATATAGTCGATGACGGAAGCACGGACGATCCGGCCGGCGCTTTAGATCAGCTCGGTTACGGGACCACGGGCAAGGCCCGCTCGGTGTTCCGGGTGTGGGTGATCGTCTTCTCGCTGGTCGGAGCGCAGATGAGTTGGGTGCTCAGGCCGTTCATCGGCAAGCCGGGCATGGAGTTCACCTGGTTCCGCGAGCGAGAAAGCAACTTCTTCGTGGATGTCCTGGATTCGATCGCAAAACTGTTCGGGGGCTGACGCACGGTCACTTCGTTATGAGAACCAGGCTTCTAGGCATCGACGACCTGCTCCGCGCCCAACCCAGGGTGGTGGTCGGCCACACCTCCAGCCCCCGCCAAATCATCCTCCTGATGATCGTATTCGGGTTCCTCTACGGCGCGGTCATGGGCAGCTTCGGCGGGGTCACCGGCGAACGCTTCTGGCAGGTCGTCTACTCGGCGGTCAAGGTCCCGATGCTGCTCTCACTCACCTTCGCGATCAGCCTACCCAGCTTCTTCGTCATCAACACCATCCTGGGGCTGCGCGACGACTTCGCCAAGTCCCTGCGTGCCCTGGTCGCGACCCAGGCCGCACTCACCGTCGTCCTCGCTTCCTTCGCACCGTTCACCGCTCTCTGGTACGCATCGAGCGCGGACTACCAGGCGGCGCTGCTCTTCAACACCCTGATATTCGGCTCCGCCAGCGTCACCGCACAGCTCCTGCTGCTACGGCTCTACCGCCCGTTGATCGCTAGCAACCCCCGTCACCGCGTGATGGTCCGGCTCTGGCTGGTCATCTACGCCTTCGTCGGCATCCAGATGGGCTGGGTGCTCCGCCCGTTCATCGGATCGCCAAATGCCGCTACCACGTTCTTCCGCCAAGAGGCTTGGGGCAACGCCTACGTCGAGGTCGCCCACATCATCATGCGGGTGTTTGGTTGGTGAAAAAGTGAAGCGTCATCGAGCCGTAGGTATGGCTCATCGGACCGTCCCAACCCTCGGCAGGGTCGGGGGTGATCTCGCTGGCGGTGCGCAGGGTCAGGAAACACCCGGGCTCTGCGACTCGGTGGAGTTCGCCCATCAGAGCAACCAGGTCTTTTCGCCCCTGCTCGTCTTGCGAAATCGCGTAAGGCGGGTCCAGGAAGATCAGGGCGATCGAGCCGGCTTTGAGTTGTGCCAGCCAGACGGGGTTCAGGGCGCTGGCCTTGACCACACGGGCCCGGTCGCCAAGGTCCAGGTCCGAAAGGTTCTGCTCAAGCCTACCGACCGCGTCACGGTCCATATCCACAAATGTGCAGCGGTCCGCCCAGCGTGACAGGGCTTCGAGCCCCAGGCTGCCCGTGCCGGAGAATATGTCCAATACCTCGAACGGGGCCGAAGAATCGACTGGTTCGTCGGGTATGGGGTTGCCGGCGTCGGCCTGTTGAATGTCCGAGGCAACTCCCGGGGGGGTAGCAGGGCGGAACGACGCTTTCTCGGCCGGGGGCTCGGGCAGCGCCCCCATCGACCACAACCGGTCATACAGGCTCTGCTTGACCCGATCAGTGATCGGGCGGGTGGTCTTCTCGTCTTTAGGCGGCAGGTAGCGCCTGCCTCGGTGTGTGCCAGCGATGATCCTCATGCCGGTGATTGTACGGGCTGGCCAAATCTATATGATGCCGACATGAGCAAGACCAAAGATAAAAAGTCAGCCGGCACCCTCGCGGACAAGGCCGACAAGTACAAGCTGTACCAGAAGTCGGTCCAGGAGCCCGAGCACGAGATGGACTTCTTCGAGCAGGCCTACAAGGACGCCTTCGACAAAAAGCCCAAGATCCTGCGTGAGGACTTCTGCGGGACGTTCGCTGTCTGCTGCGAATGGGTCAAGCAGGCCGGCCGGACCGCCTACGGGGTCGACTTGGACGACGAGCCGCTTAACTGGGGTCGCAAAAACAACCTCGCCAAGCTCAAGCCCGAGCAACAGCAGCGGGTCACCCTGATTAAGGACGATGTCCGCTCCAACAGCACGCCCAAGGCCGACATCCTCGCCGCACAGAACTTTTCGTTCTGGTACTTCAAGACACGCGAAGAGCTGCTGAGCTACTTCAAGACCGCCCACGGCAACCTCGCCAAGGACGGCCTGATGGTCATGGACATGATGGGCGGCGGCGAGTGCATCACCGAAGACCAGAACGACGTCCGCAAGGTCGGCAACTTCAAGTACATCTGGGAGCAGGCCAGCTACGATCCGATCACCCACGACGCCAGCTTCTACATCCACTTTAAGTTCAAGGACGGCAGCAAACTCAAGCGTGCGTTCGAATACCACTGGCGCTTCTGGACCATCCCCGAGGTCCGCGAGCTGCTTGAAGAGGCCGGGTTCAGCCAGGTCCACGTCTATTGGGAAGGCACCGACAAGGACGGCGAAGGCGACGGCGAGTGGAGCCGAACCACGAAAACCGGCAGCGAACCCTGCTGGATCGCTTATATAGTGGCCGTGAAGTAACGCGTGGTAGTTCGTGGTTGGTAAGGGTGTGCATATGTGTTGCAGCCTGTTTGTTTTGACTCAAGCCTCATCCCTCAAGCTTTAGCCTGCCCATGAAACTCCAAGCCCCCAAAGGTACGCGCGACTTCTACCCAGCCGACATGGCGTGGCGCAATCACCTGACCGATGCGTGGCGCCGCGTGTCGATCCGCAACGGGTTCGAGCAGGTAGACGGCCCGATCTACGAGTCGCTGGACCTCTACAAAGCCAAGAGCGGAGAAGGGATCGTCTCGGAGCTGTTCCACTTCCAGGACCGAGGCGGCCGGGAGTTGGCGATCCGCCCGGAGTTCACCCCAACGCTCGCGAGGATGGTCGCCGCCAAGGCCAACAGCCTGCCCAAGCCGATCAAGTGGTTCTGCACACCCAACCTCTGCCGGGCAGAAAAACCCCAGCGTGGCCGGGTCCGTGAGCACTGGCAGTGGAACATCGACATGCTCGGCGTCGATGATGCTTCTGCCGACGCCGAGGTCATCGCTACCGCTGTCGATTTCTTCCAGAGCGTGGGCCTGACACCGACACAACTGAAGTTCAAGGTCAGCCACCGCGAAGTCGTCAAGCAGGTCCTCAATAAGCTGGGGGTCCCCGACGACAAGATGCTCGAAGCGTTTGGGCTGTTGGATCGCAGGGACAAGATCGACCCCGAAGAATTTGTTCGCGGTGCCTCTGAGCTTGGCCTGGACGAGCACAAGGTCGAGCGGTTCGAGCAGATGTGCCGGCGTAAATACCCCGCCGGGGACGTCGATCACCTCGCCCGTTCGCTTGGGATGGAAGGCGGGCTGGATGCACTTCACGCCTTAGATAAACAGCTGCAGGCCTTCGGCGTCGCGGACTGGTGCGAGTACGACCTGGGGATCGTCCGCGGCCTGGCCTACTACACCGGCACCGTGTTCGAGGTCCACGAAGTCACCGGCGCCGAACGCGCCGTCGCCGGCGGTGGCAGGTACGACAAGCTGATCGAACTGCTGGGGGGCCCCCCGACACCCGCCGTAGGCTTTGGCATGGGTGACGTCGTCATCTCACTGGTCATGCAGGATAAGGGGCTGGTCCCCGATCATGTCCAGGCCGTGCCCGATGTCTTCCTCATCGCCACCACCGACGAAGCCGCCGAGCGCATCCCCGCTTTAGCCACCGCGCTCCGCCGTCAAAATATCCACGCACGCTTCAGCTACAAGACCACCCGCAACGTCGGCAAACTCTTAAAAGACGCAGCCGCCATCCATGCCCGCTTCGCTGTGATCCTCGATGAGGACGGGATGCAA
>JAJDCT010000431.1 GCA_029260695.1 Phycisphaeraceae bacterium | reverse complement strand
CGGCCGCGAGTCCCTCAAGGCGTTCGATGTTTGCCGGGACGGTCCAGGCCTTGGAAAACTCCTGCATCTGCCCCATCGCCTGATCGATCTCGGCCCACGCTGCTTGGCGGTCTTTCTTGAAAAGCTCGCCCTTGGCGGGGTTGGACCCCAGGATGATGTAGCCGCGCAGCGCTGCCAGCGAGTGGTTCATCCCGTTGAGCATCGAGTCGCCAGCGCGGACGGTCGGGACCCGCAGGTCGATTACCCGGTTCTGGACCTCCCTGACTTTCATGCTCGCCCGGTAGGTCACAGCCGCACTACCGACCATCAGCAGCAAAATGATGCCAAAAGAAAAACCGAGTTTTCGCCCAATCGTTAACCGTGGCATACCTGCCTCCTTACCCGGTGATAACCGAAATAACTGCTGATCGAACCCAACCGCGACTCGATAGCTCAATTGATGACATAATTAAGATCCGCGATCCAAGTCTAATCGTCACATTGATGGGCGACGGAGGGATTCCCTGGGTATTTTTCAAGTTTGTCCGTTGCCACCCACACATTCCATATCGATATCGACATCCGAATGGGTCGAGTAAATGACTAAATGGTATTACTTTAAAAAGATTAGTCTCATTCGATCGCCTGTAAGCAAGCGCAACCCTTACAACCTGAACATGCCTTAGACAACACAACGATTATCGGGGTATGCCATGGAGCCCAAATGTTCGACCTCATCAGTGATCTAACACGTCGGGCTCCCGCCGATAAGGGCGCATACAGATGCGCATAAAAAGATTGGCCGGGTCTGACGCTGGCGGATCAGAGGTTCCGCTTGTTTTGACAGCCCGATCTTTGTCAGATCTTGAATTTGCCGACCAGGGCCTGGAGCTCTTCAGCCTTGGTGGACAGCTGCGAAGCTGCCATCGCAGACTGGCTTGCCCCCTCGGCACTCTGGCTCGTCACAGAACTCACGGACTGGACACCCCGACTTACCTGCTCGCTCGCCGCGGACTGCTCCTCGGCGGCAGCGGCGATCGATTCGATCATGCTCGCCACCTCCTGTGCACCGGAAACGATCTGCTCGAGGCTCTGACCAGCCATGGTCGCCTTCTCCACACCGACCTGCACCTGCTCAGTGCCCGAGTTCATCCGCTGAACCGCCTGATCGGTCTCCGTCTGGATCGCGGTGATTGATTCGCCGATCTCCTCGGTCGCCTTGGTCGTACGGTCCGCCAGCTTACGCACCTCGTCGGCGACCACCGCAAAACCTCGGCCGTGCTCACCCGCCCGCGCCGCCTCAATCGCCGCGTTCAACGCCAGCAGATTCGTCTGGTCCGCGATGTCATTGATCACCTCGATGATCTGACCGATCTGCTCGCCACGCTTGCCCAACTCAGACACACTCGCCGCGCTGGCGCTGACAGCCTCACTGATCTCACTCATCCCCTGGATCGTCTCGGCGACGACTTGCCCGCCTTCCTCCGCGACCCTGCCCGATTCCTGGGCGCTGTTCGCCGCCTCACCGCTCTTGCGAGCCACCTCCACCACGCTGGCTGACATCTCTTCGACCGCCGCGGAGATCTGCGTTACCTGCTGGTTCTGCTCGCCCATGCCCTGGGCCATCTCCTCGGCGCTGGCGGCGATCTGTGTCGCCGCACCGGCAACCTCACGGCTTGCATCAGAAACACCGACCACCAACTCCTTGAGACTGCCAGACATCTGATTAACCGTGGCGGTGAGAACACCTAACTCGTCCTTGGATGTGACATGCAACTCACCTCCGGACAGGTCGCCGTTGGCGATCTCCTGTGCCCGCTCAACGATGGGGCTCAATTGCTTGACCATGCGCTTGGCGAAGAGCAAGGACACAATCAACACCAGCACCAGCGCAGCCGCGATCACGGCAATCAAAATCGTCCTCATCGAGTTAATCTCAGCCAACGACTCGGCCTCAGAGACCCGTACCAACGCAGACCATTCCAGTCCGGGATAACCCAGCGCCCCGGTGCTGTGGGCCCAACCGCTGGTCTGCCAGACCCCCTTGCGTGCGTGCAGACCCCGGCCGTGGCCGTTATTCCCGGCCACCGCCTGCTGCGCCGAGTCTACGCCCTTCTCCGCCAGGTTCAGCTTCATAATCACGCCCCGAAGGTCGCGGTTGATCGCCTTGCCATTCACAGCCGGGTCACAGTCGACCAGCACCCGACCCTGCTTGTCCAGCAGGGTCACCTCTGCCGAGCCCATGCCCACTTCCTCAAGCTGCACGTGCACCGAGGCCACGATGTCTTCGACCAGGCTCCACTTCGTGTAATTCTTCCAGATAGCGATCACCTCGCCCTGCGCGTCCCGAACCGGTGCCGCGTAACCCAGCACCAGGCCCTCATCACCGTAGATCTGGCTGACAAGGGGATCTATGTGCAGGCCCTCGACGACCGTGCCGGACAGCACGTCTGAGTTCAGGAACCGACCGCCCTTGACGTCCTGGAACCACTTAGTGTTAGCAAAGTTCTGGTCGTAGATGAAGCCGGTGTCGACCGGGTTGGCCGAATCGTCCCGGGTGTTGACCGCGATGACTTTCCCTTCCAGGTCTACCAGCACGGTCAGGTAGTAGATGTCGTAGGTGTCGACGTAGCTGTTCATCGCCTTCACGATGGGCGAGTCTTCCCCATGCTGGTACCACGACGCACGTTCCTGGACCGCCGTGTTCAGACCAAATGCCTGAACGTCCCCGTATCGCTCGAAGAGATTGCGGTCGATGGTGTCGACGACGTTCCAGGCGATGCGCTCGAACTGGACTTCTGTCTGCTGCGCCATGGTCCCAAGTGCGTGCCAGGCGATAAACGCAATGGCCAACGCGGGGACCAGGCCCGCTGTCACAACTAGTACGGTAAGTTTGCTCTGGATCTTCACAGTTGTTCCTCACACTAACCCCCCAAGGGGCACAATGATTCATCCATGCTCGGCAGCAAGTGCTGCCGCAACGCTATGGCGCATAGGTAGATATAGCCTTAGCAACGGAGCAATCGCTGTACTATCGACCGAAGATGACGCCCCCTGCCAACGCCAAGACGGTGTGCGCTACCCGCCGCTTTCCCAGATGATCTATCGGCATGCCGAGGGGGGGTGGTTAGTCCAGCTTTTGATAGCCGCCCAGACTCTGTTAAGTCAGAGGGTCATTGAACAGGGGCCAATCAGGTCACCCGGAAGACGGGTTATCGGCCAACACATGCCCAGGTGGTGGGTCCTGGCTATCCGTCACGCACGAAGCCACGCCTCTTGCGGGCCCTGGGCAGACCGGGCCTCCATGATTCACTGGCGCTTAGGATTACACCTGCGTGCGCAACCGCCGATCCGCCACGCCCGGCGGCGGGCCCGCATCGCGTTCACGTCGGTCGGCGACTTTGACCTTGAACCGCCCCACCAGTTCCCGCAACTGCTCGGCCTTGACCGATAGCTGTGACGCCGCCTGCGCCGTCTGGCCCGTCGCCTCGCTGACCTGGCTGGTCACCGCACTGACCGACTGAACGCTCCGGCTGACCTGCTCGCCCGCTGCGGACTGCTCCTCGGCCGCCGCGGCGATCGACTGGATCATCCCCGTCACTTCCTGCGCCCCGGCGACAATCTGCTCGAGGCTCTCCCCGGCCTGCGTCGCCTTCTGCACGCCGACCTCCACCTGCTCGGTCCCCGCATTCATCTTCGACACCGCTTCGCCCGTCTCCGTCTGGATCGCCTGGATCGACACCCCGATCTCTTCGGTCGCCTTGGTCGTGCGGTCCGCGAGTTTACGCACCTCATCGGCGACCACCGCGAAACCCCGGCCGTGCTCACCGGCGCGGGCCGCCTCGATCGCCGCGTTCAGTGCCAACAGATTCGTCTGGTCCGCGATGTCATTGATCACCTCGATGATCTGACCGATCTGCTCGCCACGCTTGCCCAGGTTCGACACGCTGGCGGCACCGGCCTGCACGGCATCAGATATCCCACGCATCCCCGTTACCGTCTCGGCGACCACCTCGCCGCCTTGGGACGCAACCTTCCCGGACTCCTCAGCGTTGTTCGCCGCCTCGGCGCTCTTGCGCGCCACTTCCACCACGCTGGCGGACATCTCTTCCACCGCCGCGGATATCTGCGTCACCTGCGACGACTGCTCGCTCATCCCCGCCGCCATCTCTTCGCTTGAGGCAGCGATCTCCGTCGCCGCACCGGCAACCTCCTGGCTGGAATTCGTGACCTGCACCACCAGCTCCTGGAGGCTGGCAGACATCTCGTTGACCGCGGTAGTCAGTTCGCCAAACTCGTCCCCACTGGTCACCGCCAACGCTTCCCCTGTCAGATCGCCGTTGGCGACCTCGCGGGTACGAACCACGATCGGCTTAAGCGGCCGAACCATCACACGCGAGAAGAACAGCCCGATCAGCCCGACCACAACCCCGATGACCAATGACGCCAGAACGATCTGGTTGCGGAG
>JAJDCT010000430.1 GCA_029260695.1 Phycisphaeraceae bacterium | reverse complement strand
CGTGGATGGTCAATCGCTGCAACTGATCGACCTCCCGGGGATGTACAGCCTGTCGGACGCTTCACCGGAACAGAAAATCGCACGGCGGGCGCTGCTGGGACAAGTGCGGGGCCAGCCCAGACCCCAAGCGGTGCTGCTGCTCCTGGACGCGACGAATATCCAAAGGAACCTGCTGCTGGCGGGTCAGGTCGTCGAGCTTGGGTTGCCGACGGTGGTGGCGTTGAACATGTGTGACCTGGCCCGGCGAAGCGGGATCGAGATCAACACCGAGGCGCTGGGCTCCGAGCTCGGCTGCCCGGTGGTGGCGATCAGTGCACGGACGGGCGAGGGCATCCCCGAGTTGTGCAACGCGCTGACAATGCGTCTGTCATCCGACGAGTCGCACACCCTGCCCGAAGCGCTGTCGGCCTGCGCGACCTGTGGCGGGTGTCCGTTTAGAGCGCGCTTCGATTGGGCCGAGCAGGTCGACAAGCGCTGTGCCCGCCGACCGATGGGCGATCACGACCCGATGACCACCGCCGCCGACCGCGTATTGACCCACCCGGTGCTGGGGGTCGCGTCGTTCCTGGGGATCATGTTCGTGCTGTTCGCAATGATCTTCTGGGTGGCGGATTACCCGTCGAGCGCCATCGAGTGGGCGTTCTCCTCACTGGGCAGCTTCGCGGCCGACACGCTCCCGCCCGGCGACTTAAGCAACCTGCTGGTCGACGGCATCCTGGGCGGGGTCGGCGGGGTGCTGGTTTTCCTGCCACAGATCTGCCTGCTGTTTTTCTTCTTGTCGCTGCTGGAAGACACCGGCTACCTCGCACGGGCGGCGGTGGTCACCGACCGACTGATGCGCCACGTCGGTCTGCCGGGCTCGGCGTTTGTGCCGCTGTTGTCCGCACACGCCTGCGCCATCCCCGCGATCATGGCCAGCCGGGTCATCGAGAACCGACGCGATCGCCTGGTCACGATCCTGGTCGCGCCGCTGCTGACCTGCTCGGCGAGGCTCCCGGTCTACACCATGCTCACCGCGCTGCTGGTCCCAAGCCAGCCGATCAAGGCGGCCCTGATCTTCGTCGGTGCGTACAGCCTGGGGATCGCCGCCGCACTGCTCGTGGCGCTCTTGCTGAACCGGTCGATACTCAGGGGCAAGGCCAACCCGCTGGTGATCGAGATGCCCAGTTACAAGCCCCCGAACCTGCGCAACGCGCTGCTGAACATGCTCGACCGCGGGCGAGTGTTCCTGGTGAAAGCGGGGACCGTGATCCTGCTGGTTTCCATCGTGCTTTGGGCCAGTGCTACTTATCCCAAGAGCGCACCGCCGCCCGAAGCGGTGGCGCTGCAACAGCAGGCGGTCGCACTGGAAACGGCCGGACAAAGTGATGACGCCGCACAGCTGCGCATGCAGGCCGAGAACCTCACCGCAGCGCACGGCCTATCCAACAGCCTCGCCGGCCGGCTGGGCCACGCGATCGAGCCGGCGATCAAGCCGCTTGGCTACGACTGGCGGATCGGCGTGGGGATCGTCAGCTCCTTCGCCGCACGCGAGGTCATCGTCTCGACACTCTCGATCATCCACGGCGTCGGCGCAGGCGATGGCGGAGACGAGATGCTCTATGAATCGATGCGCCACGCCGTCGGAGACAATAGCACACCGATCTACTCGCCGGCGACCTGTCTTAGCCTGCTGGTCTTCTTCGTCCTGGCGATGCAGTGCCTGCCGACCAGCATCGTCGCACGCCGTGAGACAGGCACATGGAAGTGGCCCGCGTTGCAATTCGGCTACATGACCGTCCTGGCGTACTCGGCGGCGTGGGTGACGTTCCAGATCGCCAATCAGTTCCTCACGCCCGGCGTGATGGGTTAACGTACCCCACACAGCACGACCCGTTGATCCGGACGTACTGCCGGCGTCTTGTAGACTCGGGCCAGAGCTGTTTTACCTTATCCGTGGCATTGCGATAGCGGTTCAGGCGGTCGTTTATGGCGGAGAGTACGCCGCGTGGCCGCGGCGGCTAAACATCATCCGTTATGGTTTAACAAAAACGGCGCTAGAAGAAGATGGTGGCCTGATCGCCTCGATACGGAAGCTGCTGGTGATCCTCAACGCCATGCTCAGACATCGGAAATCATGGAGGCTGAGTCCTGAAACTCTGGAACCAATCCTGTTCTTCTGTGGATAGAACGCCCCCGACTCGGCGGTCAGGGTTTCCGGCCTCCCGAATGGATTAGCTTCACCACTTCGTCCAGCGTGGGCAAATACTCTTGTTCGGTCGAAACCCGAACGGTCGGTACGTCGAAGTTCGGCTCTTCGTACTCACCCGGGGCCGGTATCTCCCCGGTTTCCCGGTAGATCGCCACGCGCTTGTCACCGTGATAGAACTCGCGACGAGGATCGTCCAGGCCCCGCTGCAGATGCCGATTGGCGGCTATCTCGGCGGCCACCGAACAGATGATGATGAATGGCTTGCCAAGCTCCGCGATCCGGGGAATCTTACGCTCCCAAACCTTGTGCTGAAACGCCGCCTCGATGACGATGCTGACTCCGTTGGTCAGGTATTGGTTAACCACCGCGAAAAAGAACTCGAACACCACCGCATTGGTGTCCGGTGGGAGTTGGTCGTGCTTGACCCCATACGTGTTGGCATAACCTTCCTTGATCTCATCGCGGCTAACGACCGGCATCCACAGCCTTCGACCGAGCTTTTGGGAGAAGGTCGTCTTCCCGGAGCCCGGCCGGCCTGTAACTATGATGCACTTGGGTTTATGGTTCATGTCGCTGATCCGATGCGCGGAAGAAAGTACCCAAACACAGGATAGAGTATTCAACGCAATCGTCACGGGTCAACCGCGGCCGTTGGTTTGGCCACTGCTCGTCACGAGCGGATTTGTAGTCACTCGTAATCGGTGGCTAAGTAGCGATAGATGGTGACGGATTCGCTATCTTCTTTCAGCGCGATGGTCTCGGCCGTAGGCTCGCCCAAACGGTCCCTTAACGCACTTAGATAATGCCTGGCCTGCTCCTCGGGGAAGGGGTTGCTCAGTTGATCGTTGTCGTAGTAGACAAGCAGCACCGTAGACGAACCCGGCCCCGGCGCGGGGACATCTTCGGGCAACGGGGCCCAGAGGATCGAATCACCTTCGTGCCCGTATTGAAGCAGGTCGTAACGGAACCGCGCCAGGCTTCCGCCCCAGGGGACAAAGTTAGGCGCATGTGTTTGATCCACCAGCGAGCCAAAGACCACCCAACTGTCGCCCTCACCGGATCGCTCTGCTAGGCCGCGGACGGTCTGCCGGGCCATCTGATCGGATTCTTTTTTATAAGGTTGGGAGACGTCACGGAAGATGCCGTAGACGATGATGCAAAGCATGGCGATCGAGGCGATCTGCATGCCCGAGACAACGCCCCGCCGCTTCCAGCCGTGGTTCAGGAACGCCACCAGTCCGGCACCCGCGAGCAGGCAGGCCGCCGGGGCGATGTGCTGCTCGACCCGGGCGCTGTCGCCGTAAGGATACTTCTTCAGCGCCGCGGCCAGGAACATCAACGGCAACGGGCTGAGCAGCAGGCATAGCGCCGCCCGATGCCTTGTACGCCACATCGCAATGATCCCGAAGACGATCAGGCAGAAAGTCACGCTGCTTCCGCCGTGGTTACCGCCAACCGGGTATGCCAGCATGTTCCCGGTGTGTGAACGGAAGAACCAGGAGACAAGGCCCATCGGTGAATCCATAGGCGGGAACGCGCTGGCCCAGCCCCGGAGTTCATGGATCCCCTCGTGGTTCACTTCCTGGCCTACCGCGATAAGCTTCCACATCACCAAGAAACTACCCGCCATCAGCAACCCGCTGACCGTCCAGCCGGCAATCCAGGGCCCGGGGCGACGGTCCTGAATGAGTTGGTATGCCAGCACAAACATCGCTCCACCGATGATGAAGACCGCGGGGTAAGACGCCCACACCGCAGCCGCGCCGCTGAGTGTGAATACCGCCCACCGCCACGGGGTTCGGGGCGCTTGTAACAGGGACCACGCCTGCCAGATCAAGCACAACGCGATCAGCAGGTCCAGGCTATAGGACTTGACTTCGACGCTGTGCCTGACGGGGTAGTAGGAAGCGGCGAAGATCACTACCGCCGCCATCGCCTGACGCCGATTGACCATCCTGGGCGCAAGACGCCAGAACACCAGCACGCTCGCCATCCCCGCCATGACTGGCAGGAGCCTAAGCGCTACTTCGGAAGTCCCAAGCAGACTTGACACCAGCCACTGCGCCCAAAGGAACCCGACCGGGACGATCTGCGGGTGGTCCAGCGGGCCGTTCAACTCCCCGAACGACCGGGTAATAAAGTTCACCGCGATGAACGCCTCATCGCCCCACATCGGAAAAATCAACCCGTAGCGCACCAACCGCCAGAGCAGCGACGCACACACCAGCACCAGCGCCCAGCGGTGCGGAGGCCAGCGCAGGATCGGCCTCTTGACAAGCCCGCCACCCTTTCCGCTTTGCTGGGTTGGTTTTTCCATAAGTGA
>JAJDCT010000429.1 GCA_029260695.1 Phycisphaeraceae bacterium | reverse complement strand
CTGATCCCAGCGCGTGATGCGGTTGAGGCCGGCGTGTGTCTTCCATGAATACCCGCCGCCGACTTGCGAGACAACCAGGCCGTAGTCACCCGGGCAGATGACGTTGACCCAGGGCTTGGGCGTGTCCGGGCGTGTGATGACGTACTCGCTGCCGTCGGCGGAGAAGTAGCCGTAGCCGTTGTCAAACAGCTTGCCCGACGGGGCATCGATCTTAACGGGTTTGATAATAGGTTTGGTCACTCGTGTCACAACATACTCCAATCAAAGCAACGGACAAAACTCCGGCGGGCGAAACGAATCACCCCTTGAGGCCGGACATGGATATCCCCTCGATAAACGTTTTCTGAGCGAGAAAAAACAGGACGATGACGGGCACCACGACCAGCGTGCTTGCCGCCATCAGGTAGTGCCACTGCGTGCCTCCGCTCTTGCTCTGGAAGAACTGCAGGCCCAATGCGAGGGTAAAGTCATTCTGGTCGGTGAGGTAGATCAGCGGGCCCAGGAAGTCGTTCCATGTGCCCATGAACTGGAACAACGCCACCACCGTGATCGCCGGGCGTGCCAGCGGCAGGATGATCTGCCAGAAGATACGGATCTCGCTGCAACCGTCGATCTTCGCGGATTCGGAGAGGTCCTTGGGGATCGTGCGGAAGAACTGGCGGAGCAGGAAGACGTTGAACGCGCCTGCGAAGAAGGTCGGGACCCAAAGCGGCTTGAGCGTACCGATCCACCCCAGGTCCCGGAACATCGTGAACAGCGGTACCATGACGACCGGGAACGGGATCATCATCGTCGCCATCACGATCAGGAAGACCTTGTCGCGTCCGGGCCATTCGATCCTCGAGAACCCATAAGCGACCAGTGTGCTTGAGCAGACCGTTCCGATCACCGTCATCACGCAGAGGAACAGCGTGTTCTTGAGGTAGGTCGGGAACATCTTCATCGCCTCGATCGCCTTGCCGAAGTTGCCCCAACGTAGGGAGATCTCCTCGTGCAAGTCCCCTGCCGTGGCGGGATGTTGTTCGACAAACACATGCGCAAGGTCTTTACGGTCATTCCAGGGGACCAGTGACTTGCTAAGCATTGCCGGCGACACGTTGAGCGTCTCGATTTCACCAAACGAGGCCTCGGTGTCCTTGATCGTCTGGTCGTAGGTCTTGCGGAGGTCCGACCGGGCGACGGTAACTCTCGACATGTATCCCTCGGCATCGATCACGGTGACATCGACTTGCCCGCCGTCTTCACGCCCGCCGCCGCGGGCGGCTATGCGAGCGGGGCGCTGTCCGGCCTGGGTGTCCGCCTGCAGGTGATGGTTCACAGTCACCGCCACCGGGGCGTCGGTGTCGGGATCAAAATCAGAATCCACCGGCTTGACCGGGACCCGCTCGCCATCGATCTCAAGCAGCCACTGGTACGCGACCTGCACGGTGATCGGCGTGTCGAGGCCGGCGTCATTGTCGTCGCCGGGGGTGCCGGGGGTTGGTATTTTTTCTACGCCCACCGAGATGCTCTGGCCGTCCACATCCATCAGTTGCTTGTACGCCAGCCAACGCGGGGGCGAGCTCATCGCCTGGTCAATCGGCTTGAGCGCCGTGGACAGCATCCACAACAACGGGATCGTGAAGACCGCCGCGCCGGTAAGCAGCACCACATAAAGCAACATTTTCCGCAGGCGGTGTGCCATCAGCTATCCCCCCCGTAGTAGACGTGCTTGCGGGAGGCCGCGGTCGCACCCCAGGTCATCAATACGATGATCACGAACAGCACCCACGCCATCGCGCAGGCGTAACCCATGTTCAGGTAATCGAAGGCGTTCTGGTAGAGGTTGATCGCGTAGAACAGGGCCGAGCGGTTGGGACCGCTGCCGCCGAGCATCACGAACGGGCGGACGAACTCCTGAAGCGCCCCGATGATCCCCATGACCAGGTTGAAGTAGATCGCCGGCGAGATCATCGGCACGGTGATGTGCAACAGCCTGACCGGGGCCGATGCGCCGTCGATCTGCGCCGATTCGTACAACGCACGGGGCACGTCCTGCAAAGCCGCCAGGAAGATCACGATCGTCCCACCGACCTGCCAGACGCCCGACATCACCAGCGTCGGCTTGACCCACGCCTCGTCGGTCAACCAACCGGGGCCTTGTATACCTATCTTCGACAGCGCAAAGTTCACCAACCCGAAGTCGCCGTTAAAAAGCCACAGCCAAATCATCGACACGCCCACCAGCGGGACGATCGAAGGCAGGTAATAGGCTGTGCGGAAGATCGACCGGCCCTTTACTTCCTGGTTGAGCATCACCGCGATCAGCAGCGCCAAGATCAGACCCAGCGGGATCGAGAAGATGGCGAAGTAGAACGTGTTGTAGAGCGACTTCCAGAAAACCGAATCGACCACCATGTCTTGATAGTTCAGCGTCCCGATAAACACAGGCTTATTCAACACGTCGTAGTCGCAGAACGAGTAATACAACGACGTCCCCAGCGGGTAGAGACCGAACACGGCGAAGCCGACGATCCACGGGCTGATAAAGGCCAGGCCTTTCATGAGGTTTTGACGTTCGGTCCTGGTCATTGCCTGTCCCACTCCGCGAGCCTATCGTCCTGAACCATATCCCACCGCCTAAGGACCCGATCGAGCCTGCGCTGGACACGCTTCTGGACGTCACCCAGAGCCGTGTCGACCGTGGCACCGTCGGCGAACATCCGATCCGTGGCGGCTCGCATCTCGTCGGCGTACTCGGTCCAGATCGGCAGGCGTGGGCCGGTGCGAGCATTTGTGCTCCTGGCAAGTTCGGTAAAGATTTCGATGTACGGGTTTGGGTGCTGGGGGACGAACGTATCGCTCACATCCGTCAGCGGGCTGAACTTGCGCTGGCCCAGGCACAGCTTCTCCATCGGGCCGCGTGTGTTAACGTAACGGATAAACTCGAACGCCTCGTCGGGGTGCTTGGCACCTCGGGGTATCACCAGCACGTCCGATTCGATGATCGTGACGGGTGCCGAGCCAGCTGGCAGCGCCGACGGAAACGCCGAAACACCCCACCGCATACCCGGTGCATACTGGTCGATGAAGTTGTACATCCACACGCCCTGCACAACCATCGCGACCTGATCGTTCAGGAAAGGGTTCTGCGGCGAAGAGAAGTTACCGAACGACGCACCAAACGTGTCTAGATTCCGTCGGCCGTACTTCTTGGAATAGTTGGCGAACCATTCGAAGGCCTCGACGTTCTGTGGGCTCATAGCCGTGATCTTCCGGTCGCTGTCCCACAATTCCCCGCCGAACCAGAAGCCCCACATCTCCAACCACCAGCCCGGTTCCTTGGGAGAATGCCCCAGTTGGATGATCTTAAAGTCCTTGGCGTCTTTCTCCGCTTCGGTCAGATCCGGGAACCGCACGCGGACCGTCTCAGCACCCCGCATCTGCTCCACGACGGTGAGTTGCTCGGCCATGGCTTCAAGCTCGGCGATCGTGGTCGGCGGCTTCTCGGGATCCAGACCGGCCTCCTCGAAGAGCCGCTTGTTCCAGTGCAATGCGACAGACGCCGGCGTCGCGGGCAACGCCCAGGAAAAACCCCTGTGTTGGCAGCACGCCCAGATCGCAGGGATGTAGTCCGACTCCGTGATCTCCGCGTCGCGCAGGTAGCCGTCCATCGGCGTGAGCGCCCCCTTCTCTGCGAAGACGGGGACGGTGTGCGTCCAGACCCCCGCCACGTCCGGCGGATTACCGCCCGCGGTCGACAGCAATAGCTTCTGGTCCACCCCGCTGACAGACAGCATCTTCACGAAAATTCGGTCCTGCGAAGCGTTGAAATCGTCGACCACCGCACGCATCGCCTCGGCTTCGAAGCCGGTCCACTTCTCCCAATAGCGCACGATCACACGGCCGTCCGGCGTGTGATCCGGCTGGTCATTGCCACAGCCCGGCAGGCCGACGAGCAGCCACCCGAGCAAGGCGAGTGTCAAAGCGCTCCCACAGAAACGTACCAAACGCCCCGCGCCGCCACGGCTCGGGGGGTTCTGTCTGCGGCGGGATGTCTTGCGATGGTGTTCGCCCACCTTGACTACTCCAGCACCAGTTCGCCGAGCTGGATACGCCCGGCCTGTTCGTTGAATCGCCAGTTGAGCTTCACGGAAGAATCACCCCGCGCGCTCACGCTCTTGACAGCCACCGATGACTGCATCTTCAAGCCCGCCTCGGGGGTAACGCCCAATACCCCCCAAGGGATCGACGCCCGGACTTCGTACCCGCTATCGTTCTCCTTGACGGACTGCTCGATCGCTCCGTGGCTGTTGCCGAACCACTCCCAGACTTTGTCCGTGACCGCGAATCCGAACTGAAAATCACTTCCGCTCCCCCAAACCAGGCCGTCGTCTTTCGGATCTATATACAGCTCGACACAGTCCTGCTCATGCAGGCTTTCGGCATCGGAATCATTCACGACCTGACCGTCAACGACGTGGATGACAACGTGCAATGCCTGGTCGTCCCAAGCTAAAGTGAACCTCGCCGATACGTCATTGTCCTTGCGGGGCTGGCCCTTTTCCAGACAGTCGTCGGCGGTCACGGCGTGCCAGTCCGCCTGCTCCCAACCGTACGACAGACGGCGCACCTTCGCGGTACGTTTGCCCTTGTTCCAACTCGCGCCCAATAATTCTGATGGGATCGATTCCAGCCCGTAAACCGAGCTGTCCGCATCCTTCACCTCGGGCTCGGGGCGGAACCCGGCCAGGTCCATCGCCTGCTGTATCTCCGGGTTGGCCATGAAGTATTTCCACACGAAACCGCTTCGGTAGTTCTCGATCATCATCAACGAGATACCGACGTCGATACCGATGACATGATCCGCTGTGTAGCCAGTCTGTGGGTTGAAGGCATCGACGAAGCCGTAGCGTTTCCAGACCCGGTCGCCGTAGGTATTCTTCATATATTGGAGGGTGCGTATGCATTCCTCGGGCAGGAAGGGCACGGACCCGGCGGCTGCACAGGGGACGACCGTGCCATCGATATTTGGCGTGGCAGGCGGTCCGCCCCAGGCGGTGTATCCGCCGGCATAGTCCGAGGCGGTGATGCCCCATAGGTCTTCACTGAAGTGCGGGAAACGTTTAGCCAGCTTGAGGCACATCTCCCGGTGGGCGCGAGTAGCGAGCACGGAGTTGCGGTAGTAATTGGCGACGTTGTCTCGCTTGTTACGGTAGTCGACGAAAGCGTGTGAGAACTGGTGGGTGAACAGCGGCGGGCAGGCCATGTACGTCAGGCCGTCATAGGTGATGACCGGTTCGCGTTTCCATATTGTCCAGGACTCGGCTGGCATAGGGTGCGCCTTGGAGCCTAGCCCCATGAGGTAGGCCATCGTGTGCTCGCTGTATCCGTCCCACGTCGCGTTGAGGAACCCGCTTTCGGGCTTCCAACCCATGGTGAGCGTATTGCCACCGCCGCGCATCCAGGGCCAGTCGACGCGTTCGTATATTTTGGTAGCCAGCTCTTCGACTTCGGTGCCCTTGTAGTACTGCCTGGCGGTCAGTACACCGGCCATGAGC
>JAJDCT010000428.1 GCA_029260695.1 Phycisphaeraceae bacterium | reverse complement strand
CGGGGCGGCCCCGCATGAGTCGAGAGAGCAGGTTCGCGCGCACGGGGGGTTGTCTCGGCGGGACGAGGGGGTCGCGGTCTCGCTGCAGGGTAAGAGTTCGCTGGAAGAGGTTTTGAGGGTGACACAAAACGACCAGGAAGTTGTTGCACAGGACGTCGCGGACGCTGCCTGATAGAGGACGGTGTTTTTGGAACGGTTTGGGTGAACACATGAAACTCGCATACCAGGGATACGACAGCAAAGGGAAAGTGGTTAGCGCCACTATCGACGCACCTAACGCCGCAGAGGCAAAGGTGGCTCTGCGCGGACGTGGTTTGTTTGTGACTTCGATCGACACGGCGACCCAAGACAAGGCCGAGGTAAGCGGGTCTGGTAGCCGAATCGGTTCGCGTTCAGGTTCGGGTATCAAAGGCCTGACTCTGTTCACCCGCCAGCTACAGGTCATGATTACCACCGGCACGCCGATCGTTCAGGCGCTGTCGGCGCTTGAACGTCAGACTGGGAACCCGATGTGGCGCGACACGATCGCACGGCTATCGATCCGGGTCGAGGAGGGGGTGTCGCTCTCCGAAGCGATGAAAGACCACCCCGATCGGTTTGACGCCATCTATTGCAACCTGGTCGCCGCCGGGGAGACCTCCGGTAAACTCCCGTTGATGTTGGAACGTCTGGCGACCCTGACACGCAAGCAGCTACAGACGCGTAACACCGTCGTCGGCGCGTTGGTGTACCCGTGCCTGCTGTTGGTTGTGGCGATGGGTGTTTTGTCGTTGATGCTGACGATGGTGCTTCCGAGGTTTGGCGACTTGTTCGTTACCTTGGACCTGCCACTTCCGCCGACGACCAAGGCTCTGATGTTTTTAAGCGGCGTCCTGACCAGCTACTGGTGGGTGATCCTTCTGACGCTCGCAGTGGTTGGTGTCGGTACCCGGTACTGGCTGAAAACCGAGCACGGCAAGCACGCATTGTTTACAGGTATGCTCTCAATGCCGATGGTCGGGAAGGTTACACGCAGCTTCGCCACGGCAAGGATCGCCCGGCTGCTTGGGGTATTGATGGATAGCCACCTGCCGCTGTTGGATGTGCTGGACCTGATCCGGGAGGGTACGGCCAATATCCATTACAGCCGATTGCTTGACGAAGCCAAGGAGGCCGTCACCCGGGGTGAACCGGTCAGCACTGCCTTCACCGGGTCGGATCTTATCACACCATCGGTGAGTGAAGCCATACGTAGTGGGGAAGCGTCGGGGAAGGTGGCGTCTTCATTGCTGATCATGACAGACATGCTTGATGAAGAGAATGAGGTGCTGATCAAGTCTCTTACAGGGGTGCTGGAGCCATTGATTCTCTTGGCAATGGGTGTGTTGGTCGGGTTCATGGCATTGAGCATCTTCCTGCCCTTGTTTGATCTTACGGCGATGTCAGCGGGAGGCCCGAAATGAGATTTCTGCCGACTATGGGGCGGTCCCCGATCGGTCTGGATATTGGCAGCCGTCTGCTCAAGGCGGTTCAGCTTGATTGCGTTCGTGGTCGCCGTGTCGTCAAAGCCTCTGCAAGTATCATGAGGAGCCAGCCGGACGTTCCGTTTAATCACGATGAGGTAAAACGTCTCTCGCGTGTCTTGTCACAACAGGGCTTTGTTGGTAGGAAATTCGTGCTGGCGGCACCCAGTGAGCAGATGATGTCCGCGGTGCTGGACATGCCTCCGCGGGATTCGGGCGCGCCTTACCAAGTGATTGCCCGCCAGGAGTTCGCACGTCTTCAGAATCAGGAACCCGGGCAGTTCGAGGTCTCTTATTGGGATATACCCCAGCCGACTCGTTCGTCGTCTGAGCAGGTTATGGCGGTCGGTTGTGCGCATGCGGATACGGACCCGTTGTTGGATGTTTTTGTGGATTGTGGATTTGATGTGTCCGCGATGGACTCGGGATTATGTGCCGCGGTAAGGGCGTGTGGTGAGCAACTCGAATCAACGCAAAATATCTCTGCCGTGCTTGACCTGGGATGGGGGTCCGCGAGGTTAGGGCTGGTGCACGACTCGGTGGTGGTGTTTGACCGTACGTTGTCAAGCTCGGGGATGGGAAGGCTTCACGGTCGGATCTGCGAGGCCTTAGCGATTGAGCCTGCGGAAGCGGATTGCCTGATTCAGCGTATCGGCTTCGCGGCCACCGACGCCGATCATGGCCGAGCCGATGGTAGGACACATGCGGTCGCCTCGCAGATCCGTTCGATCTTTACCTCATACCTCAAAGAGATCTCAAAAGAATTGGAAGCGTCATTCGAGTATACATCGCATCAATACCCCGGAGCCAAGCCGCATCGACTGATCCTCATTGGCGGAGGCGGTGCGGTCCCTGGTGTTGCAGGACAGTTGGACACCATGGTCGTGCCAGAGGTTATGCCTGCCGACACATCGGACTTGGAAACGTGGGGTGATTGGTCCGGTGCGTCCGGAGAGCCGGCAATGATGGCAACGGCACTGGGTTTGGCGAGTTACTACGACCAGAGATAAACCTATGGATCGCATCAATCTTATCCCGGAAAGGCGGCGGCTGGCCAGGCAGCGACGGAGCAGGTGCCGGGTCTGGGCCATCTCGGTTGTGGGTTACTCGGCCGTGGTCGTGGCGCTGTGTAGTGTGTATCAGGATATGGGGGCTCAGGCAGACGCCACGGTGCTCACCGCAGAGCTAGTGGAACTTGACGCACAGTTGTTGAAGGTCGAACAGGAGCAGGTCCAACTCAAGCCCGAGCTTGCGGAGCAGAGGATGGTTCTCGCGGCCGGTAGATCTATCACCGATCAACCGGACTGGAGCAACTTACTAGTGTACCTCGCCGACGAACTCCTGGGCGATACGGTGGTGCTCAGCGGATGCACACTTGGCCCGGTGGAGACTACGGCTGAAACGCATGAACTTCAGGATGTATCCGTGATGGTAACACTTAAAGGGCACGCCAAGACAACGCCCGCCGTGTCCCAATTTGTTCTTCGCCTCGAGCAGTCGGGTTTGTTTGATCGTGTGTCCTTGACACGCACGAACCGCGAGCCATTCCTCAACGGGCAGGCCATCGCGTTCGAGGCCCGCTGCCTGATGGATAGCTCTGGGGGTGTTCCGCATGAATGATAAGATGGCCTCTATCAAACGTTGGTGGGTAATCGATGCGGTGGGTATTGCGGTTTGCATATCTGTCACGGCCTTGTCATATCTATCGCTGATCCGACCAGCGATTGTGATGCAGGAGGAGTCCCAGCGGCTTCAGCCATTGTTAGCCCAGAGAGAAGATGCCTTAGAAGCCGCTCAAGCCTCGTTGGACGCACTGCGAAAGGATCTTGAAGATACTCAGGGAGCTTTGGAGGATCAGCCGCTTCGGCTTGAGTCTGGGGCCCAGGTGAATAGCCG
>JAJDCT010000427.1 GCA_029260695.1 Phycisphaeraceae bacterium | reverse complement strand
GCACCGAGGCGCAGGGCGTCGTTGAGGAAGCGTTGGGCCTGGATGCGTGCGATGGCTCGGCTGTTGACGACGACGATCGGCGGGCGGTTTGGCAGACGGCGGAGGACTTCCAGGACCCATAGGCCTTGGGCTTCGCCGCCGGAGATACCGCCGGGGCTGGAGCCGGAACCGGGGGGCACTTGAGTCGGATCGTCCTGGGGGGTGGCCAGATCGATCAAAGCGGCGTGGATCTCCAGGTCGTTGACCATGCCCACAGCCTCCCGGCCGGAACTCGCGACGTAGGACCGGACACCCTGGGGCTCAAGCAGCCGGGGCAGCTGACGGGTCCAGTGGCCGGCGGAGTGCTGGCGGTCCTCGGTGAGCAGGACGTTGAAGCGGCTGTCGGGTTGGGGGGTTGTGTCGTTCATAGCAGATCATCGCAGGCAGACGTTGCCTGTGGGTATATAGATAGTTGCAAGGGAGGTGCCAGGGGCGGGAAGATGGGATGGAGGTGTAAGATATTTATTGATATGAACTTATGCGTGCTTCGTGGTTGGCGTCTGAGTGGGCCACCTGCCGGGAGCGGTCGGGGGTGTATCTATATGGTGTCGAATTGGCAGGTAATGGCTGGGTCTACCCTTGGGCAGTAGGCTCGGGTATTCTGAGGCTATGCACTCGATCCTGGGGAATTCGGGCACTTTTGACCCCACCTATATGTACCTTACGGCGGGGGTAGTTGTTGTAATTGTGGTGCTGGTGTTCGTGATACTCAAGACCAAATCATGGACTCGCTTCCGGGCCAAGTACAAAGATGCGGAAATTGAAATCCGTAATGAACCAGTTACCGATCAACCGGCCCCAGCCGCGCACGATGTCTCTGGCCAATCTGCCGGCCCAAATAGCCCAGGTGCGGTGAAGGGCGACGTTATCTACAACCAACATCAAGGCGTCCCAGCTGAAATCGTCCGGCACATCATCCATGAAGCCAAGAGCAAGCAGACAGAGTTACAGCGCCAGCTTGATTCTGCACAAGAGGAACTTAAGCAGAAGCAACTCATAACCGAGGCGGTTCAGCGTGTGGATGATGAAGCGGAGAGGGGCAACGAGAAAGCCAGCGCCGCAATTGAGAAGGCCGGATCCACCGGCGATGCCGAGCAACTCCAGGCCGCGTTGATTTCCCTCGCAAATCAAAAGGCCGAGAAGATCAAGCCGGACATGAGCGACCTCATCCAGTTATGCCGTGAAATCGCAGAGATCGCATACCTGCGTGGCGATCTAGAAGAGTTAGCGCACCGCTTGAATATCATTATCAAGGCCTGCCCAAATGACCTTGAAGCTGTCAATCGGATGGGCGAGCTATTCAATCTTCAAGGCAAATTAGATGACGCCGAGCGAACCTACCGACTTCTCGGTGAAAAGGCAGGTGAGAATCAACTTTACAAAGCCTTTAGCTATGGCAATCTGGGGTTGATTTATCAGGATCGTAGTAAACTGAGTGATCCGGAAGGGAAGGTTATCTACCTCGCAAATGCAGAGGAAATGCACCGCAAAGCCTTGGCAATTTTCAAGACAATCCCTCCACCCCAAGGTCTGATGGGCAAAGCACGTGAATACGGAAATATTGGGCGGTTATTTTCAATCCAAAAAAAGCATTCCCAGGCAACTGCTTATGCTGAAAAATCTCTAATGCTCTTCAGAAGACTTCACCACAAAAGTGACATAGCAATCAGTCTGAATAATTTGGGGTGCGGCCTAGGCGAACTTGGCGATGATGCCAATGCTGAGATAAAGCTCCAAGAATCATTGAAAATCAGTGAGGAGATAGGGTGGATTATAGGTATTGCCAATGCCTCTTTCAATCTTGGTTTAACTGTATTGATATCTGGAAGGATTGACGAAACCCGCAAGTTATGGACCAGATCACATGCTCTATACAAGCAGGCAAACGTGCAGCATGAAGTTGAGAAGGCACAGAATGCGTTGAAAATGTTGGATAAGCTCCCCAACACCCCTCAAGAGTGGACTCAAGAAAAACTGTCGAAGCTAACCCGTAAATAGACTAGACGCCGAACCGCCAACCGATGACCGTCCCGACCACGATGTCGAGCATCTGGTTGAGTGTTTCGTGGTCCATGGCGGGGGCGGGCATGAGGACGAGGGTGTTGCCTAGGGGGCGGATGATCAATCCCTGGGAGAGGGCTTTCTTGCAGATGTTGGCGCCTGCGCGGCGGGCGAAGTCGAAAGGCTCGGCCCCTCCGGAAGAGTCCTTGGAATCATTATGGGGGGCTTTACCTATTTCGATGCCGACCATGAGGCCGCGTTGGCGGATGTCTATGACGTTGGGGTGGCCGCGGAGGGTGGCGAGCTTGTCGGCGATGAGTTGGGCGCTTTGGTTGGCGTGTTCGAGGGTGTTATTTTCATTGAAAAGGTTGAGTGAGGCGATGGCGGCGGCGCAGGCCAGGGGGTTGCCGGTGTAGGTGTGGCCGTGGAAGAGGGTTTTGGGTGGACTCTCATCAAGTTCGCCGGTGAAGGCTTGTTCGATTTTATCGGTGGTGATGGTGGCGGCGAGGGGGAGGTATCCGCCGGTGATGCCTTTGGCGAGGCAGAGGATGTCGGGGGTGATGGGGTCGTGGGCACAGGCTAAAAACTTGCCGGTCCGGCCGAAGCCGGTGGCTACTTCGTCGGCGATGAGCAGGACGTCGTGCTTTTTGGCGAGGTCGGAGACACCTTTCACGAAGCCGGGTGGCTGGCAGATCATGCCGGCGGCGCCCTGCATGACGGGCTCGATGACGATGGCGGCGGTTTCGTGGGCTTGTTTGGTGAGCAGGTTGTCGAGTTCTGCGAGGCAGTGGGCCATCAGGGCGGTGGTGAGGGGTTTGTCTTCGCTGGGGAAGGTGTGGTCGGATGGTTTTATAACGGTGCCGTGGTGAGCGGTCCCACGGCCGGGAGACGGTGGGCTTGGTGTGGATGTTGAGTCACCCAGGATATTTCCGGGGGCGCGGGGGGCGTCGGGTGCGGGGAAGGTTTTTACATCGAAGACCATCGAGATGAAGGGCTTGTGGAAGAGGTCGGAGTACCCGACAGACATGGAGCCGGTGGTGTCGCCGTGGTATGCGCCGGCGAGGCCGATGAATTTGTTTTTGTTTGGCTTGCCGGTGTGGTGCCAGTAGCCGACGGCCATCTTGAAGGCGACCTCGACGGCGGTGGCGCCTGCGTCGGAGTAGAAGACTTTTGTCAGGGGTTGGGGACTGGGGGTTGGGGACTGGGGATCAGGCGCGAGGCTTGCGTTGACCGCTTCGCAGAGCATGGCAGCGAATTCGATGCTTGGAGGGCTTGCCAGGCCCAGGAGTGTGGTGTGTGCGACCTTGTCGAGTTGATCGCGGATGGCCTGGTCGATTTGCGGGACACGGTGGCCGTGGACGTTGCACCAGAGGCTGGAGACGCCGTCGATGTAGCGTTTGCCGTCGGTGTCGAAAAGGTGGAATCCCTCGGCCCGGTCGATGATCAGCGGGGGCTGGGCGCGCCACTGGCGCATGGGGGTGAAGGGGTGCCAGACATGGCGGTGGTCGAGTTCGGCGAGTCGGTCGGTGTGTGACATCGGCGTCAGGATAGCCGAGCGAGGGTCGGAGTCCATAAGGGGCGGGCTGGTACCACGTATATCGCCCTTTGCAAAGCAACGGAAACTATCGGAAACAAGATAATATTTAGCCTAAATTTTATCTTATAGGCGGCCTGATCTCGGCAACCCTCCGCGGCAAAATAGATGGGAGACGGTCGTCCTGTGTGCGGGGCCGGGGACTTGGTATAGCGAGCGGGGAGTCTTATACTGTCGTGGCTCTACCGGGGCCGTGACAACCCGATATCTCGACGCCGAAGGAGGCTAACGTTGGCGACTTATAGCACGACCGATATCCGAAACATCGCCCTGGTTGGACACGCGAGTTCGGGAAAGACCACGCTGATCGAGGCGTTGATGTTCAAGGCCGGTGTGCTGGGCGAGATGGGACGCCCCGGCGACCTGATCAGTGACTTCACAGACGAAGAGAAGGAACACGGGCACAGCCTATTCAACGCGGTGGTCCACTGTGACTACCAGGGTCGGCACATCAATCTGATTGACACGCCGGGGTCGCCGGACTTCATCGGCCAGACGATCAGCGCGATGCCAGCGGTCGAGACGGTCGCGGTGGTGATTAACGCTCAAGCGGGGATCGAATCACTGACCCGCAGGCTGATGGACCGGGCGAAGGATCGCAACCTCTGCCGGATGATCGTGGTCAATAAGATCGACGCCGAGGGCGTGGACCTGCCGGACCTGGTCAAGTCGATCCAGGAGACGTTCGGCAAAGAGTGCCTGCCGGTGAACCTCCCGGCTCAGGGGGGCAAGGCGGTGGTCGACTGCTTCTTCAACCCGTCCGGGGAAAGCGACTTCGGCTCGGTCGAAGAGGCGCATACCGCGATCGTCGAGCAGGTGGTCGAAGTGGATGAGAAGCTGATGGAGGTCTACCTGGAGCAGGGCGAGGTCAAGCCCGAGCAGCTCCATGAACCATTTGAGCGAGCGCTGCGTGAGGGGCACCTGGTCCCGGTCTGTTTCACGGCGGCCCACCCGCACGACGCCCCCGATACCCAGGTGGGGATCGAGGCGCTGCTGGATGTGCTGGTGAAGCTGGCGCCGAACCCCAAGGAGGGCAACCCCCGGCCGTTCCACAAAGGCAGCGACGCGGAGCACGAGATCCACGCAGACGCAGACCCTGACAACCATGTGCTGGCCCACGTTTTCAATGTGCGGGTCGACCCGTTCGCCGGGAAGCTGTGTTTGTTCCGTGTGCACCAGGGGACGATCAGAAAGGACTCGCAGCTATTCATCGGTGATCCGGTCGAGGGCGAGAGCCGTAAGCCCCTGAAGATCGGGCACCTGTTCAAACTCCAGGGCAAGAAGCACGTCGAGATCGAAACCGCGATCCCCGGGGACATCGCCGCGGTTGCGAAGTTTGAGCAGATCCACCGCGATGGGGTGCTTCACGACTCCCACGACGAGGACAGCATCCACCTCAAGGCGCTGCCCTACCCCGAACCTATGGTCGGGCTGGCGATCACGGCCAAGCGGCGGGGCGAGGAGCAGAAGATCGCCGATGCGCTGACCAAACTCCAGGAAGAGGACCCGACGTTTAAGGTCACCCGCGATGCCTCCACACACGAAACGGTGATCCACGGTGTGGGCGACCTGCATCTGCGGATCATGCTCGAGAAGATCAAACACCGGGACAACGTCGAGGTCGATACAAAACCGCCTAAGATCGCCTACCGAGAGACGATCCTGGCCAAGGCGGAAGGCCACCACCGGCACAAGAAGCAGACGGGTGGTGCCGGGCAGTTCGGCGAGGTTTACCTGCGTGTCGAGCCGTTGGAGCGGGGCTCGGGTTTCGAGTTTGAAAATGCCACGTTCGGGGGGTCGATCCCGCATCAGTTGATCCCGGCGGTCGAAAAAGGCGTCCGGATGGTCATCGAACACGGTGCGATCGCCGGTTACCCGATGCAGGATATCAAGGTCAGCGTGTACGACGGGAAGCACCACGCGGTGGACTCCAAGGAAATCGCCTTCGTCACGGCGGCCAAACGGGCCTTCATCGACGCGATTAACAAGGCCAAGCCCGCCCTCCTGGAACCGGTCGTGGATATGGAAGTCACGGTCCCCAACAGCGCGATGGGTGATGTCACGGGCGACCTTTCGGGCAAGCGAGGCCGGATCCAGGGCACGGACATGCTCCCAGGCGATATGGCGATCATCCGCGCGATCGTCCCGCTTGCCGAGGTCAATAACTACCAGGGACAATTAAAAAGTGTGACCGGTGGACAGGGGACCTACACCATGGATCTTAGCCACTACGACCCGGTGCCGAGCCACGTCCAACAGCAGATCGTTGCCGAGTACAAACCTAAACATGACGACGATTGATCGGCGCAAGCACCGCTGAACAAGACAACGTACCTCCGCCGCCGAGCCGACACATGTTAGCCCGACGGCGGTTTTTTCTGGCGAGAAAGTTTTCCACATTTCGCCCTGCGCAATCACACAAGTCCATTTAAATAAAACACTTTACGTCTGACCGCATATCGGTTGATTTCGAGTTTCGGCGCGTACAAGCAGCGCCCTGCGCGCGGATGATCGTTTCATCAGGACTGATAGTGACAGCTAACCAAGTTGGTTAATGCGGCGTTCCATGTCGCGTTGCAATCGTCATGCGCTCAGCTGCGAATAGCGCGTGCATCGAAGTGATTGGGATGTACATTTGTCGCTTGATCGCTTCATCCGAATTGGAGTTGGCGCGTCGCGGATTGAAAATTTTTAGGATTAGGGGTTGAAAGTTATGATGATTGTGTTGTACGATATTCACCGACAAGTGAATATTGCTCAAGATACGCAGACGCACGTGCCGATATAGCTGGCGCAATCGGAAGTTTTTTGTTGACCGATTCGCTGACGACAGGTTGCAGTTGACCCACAGCTCCGAGGGCTAACTGAAAGGACCAAGCCATGGCGAAGAAGAAGGCCAAGAAGAAGGCCGCTAAGCGTAAGTCCACCAAGCGCAAGGCGACCAAGAAGAAGGCTACGAAGAAGAAAGCCAAGCGTAAGGCTACTAAGAAGAAGGCCACCAAGAAGAAGGCTAAACGCAAGGCTACTAAGAAGAAGGCCACCAAGAAGAAGGCCAAACGCAAGGCTACTAAGAAGAAGGCCAAACGCAAGACTAAGCGTAAGGCCACCAAGAAGAAGGCCAAACGCAAGACTAAGCGTAAGGCCGCCAAGAAGAAGAAGTGAAAGTAGCCCTCGGGTGATTCACGGCCGCGAGGGTTTCGCGGCCACTGATCAGGGGAACCTTGTCCGCCGCTCCGAAAGATGGCGGATCTGGAACCCAGAACATCGAAAAAAGCGCCTCGGAGCTCCATTAATAGAGAAGGCGGCCCAAACGGGTCGCCTTCTTTTTTCGTTTACCGCCTGCATCTGAGGGGACGGGAGGCTCGTCGGTGACCGCAGGTTATGCGGCTTGCTGTAGAGTAGGACCCCGGGCCGCCGTGGAGTGATCTTCGTAGACCCCAGGCAAAGCCGGGGGCTGAGTGGAGGATTCAGGGCACGGATAGATTG
>JAJDCT010000426.1 GCA_029260695.1 Phycisphaeraceae bacterium | reverse complement strand
CCTGTCACCCCCGAAGCTCGTGCCGGTGCGGTAGTAAGCGAACTCGGGGGCCTTGTCGACGGTGTAGCCGGGGGTCTGGAGCGTGGTGAGTTGGGGGGTGAAGTCCGTCGAGTCGTAGCGGGTCAGGAACGTCAGCGCCTGGTCGCCCTCTTGGGTCTTCCAGTAGATCGAGTTCTCGTACTGCTTGGCTTCGTTGGCCTCGTCACGGAAAAATTCTTCGAGGAAGGTTTCATCGGAGACGAATGCGCTTTCGAGCGAGAGCTCCGAGCCGTTTTCGAGGAAATGGCGGTGCTGCCACTGGTAGAACCCGCGCGTGCCGCCGTCCTGGTCGATGTCGCGCCGCCCGCCGATCTCGTCGGTGCCGTTGTCGTCGAGCAGGAGGTACGCTTGGGCCCTGCCGAACATGTTTTCCAGGCCGTATTCCAGTTCCGCACCCGCCGCCGCGCCGTGCTGACCGATCCAGTCACTGTTGGCTAGGAGCTTGACGCCGTCGGGGGCTTCTCGGCCGGCCAGCGCGAAGACATCCCAAGTCGTCTCGATCTCCGTGCCGGTGTCACTGTCGAATCCGACCTTGACTTTTTTGATCGGGACATCCGCCGGGCTGCCTTCGAAGTAGGGCCAGTAAAACAGTGGTTTGCCGCGGACACGAAGCGTGGTGTGCTTGGCGGTGAACTTGTTGGTGACCCCCGTGCCAGCGGTGCCGTTGGCGGCGTCGCCGGTCTTGACCTGCTCTTGGTCGAGGGTGATCCGTGCGGCACCGATCGCGAAATGCGGTTCGGCGAAGTCGCTGGTGGTCAGTTGGACCTCCTCGGCTTCAAAACTCGTGGCCGAGGTCTGACGGACGGTCTGGGCACGCATGTACAGAGGGAGCTGACGGGTGGCATCGAAGCTGTACATCACGGCCTCGAGGAGCGTGGCCTTGTTCTGCCTGACATCGTAATACACCCGGGGCGCACGGACCGTGAAGCCGGTGTCGGTAATGACCACGTTGTCTTCCAGGTACACCCCACGGACACGCCCGGCATCGACAGCATCCGGAGCGATCGGGGCGTCTGAGTCTCTGCCATCCAGGAAAACCACGACTCGCTCGGCCTGGAGCGAGACATCGCGTTGCTTATCAAAATCACCGTAGAAAAGGCGCACGTTCCCGATCAGCATCACCGTGGACTCGTCGTCACCCTGGTCAAATACGACCCGGTCGGCGATGAGGCTGACGGTGCCTTTGGTCGGCAGGACGTTGTCGTCTTTGGCAGATCCGTCGGCCGCCACTGTTTCAGCTAAGGCGGGTGGCTGATCTTGTGAAGCATCGGCCAGTGGCGGTTGCCCCGGTTCGTCTTGGCCGGGTCGGGGCTGGGCGTTGGGGATCGGCTGGGGCGTTGGGCCTGGTGCCTGCACGACTGCCGGTTGCGTGGCGGCAGTATCTGCGTGGGCCGTGCCGGTTTGGTCGTTTGTGGCGTCTGGGTGTGGTTGGGGTGTCGTGCGTGCGACAGGCTCGGCCTCACGTTGCTTCGCCAGACGTGACTCGAATATCGCAGGGTCGAATAGAGGATCGGTCGGCGTCTGGATCGTCACCCGCGCCAGCGCCGCATGTCGGCGTTGGAACCGGGCGTTGGCGTCGACGATCAGCCCGTGGCCGGGGGCGCTGTCTTGTGGGACGAATAAATCGTTATGAACCTGAACCTCGCCGTGGGTCGAGGCGGTGACCAGGAGGCGTTTGGCTTGGGCAGTCACCGGGCCGTGACCGCGCAGGGGCCGGGCGTTATCCAGATAGATCGACAGGTGCCTGATGGTCCTGCCCGGGATGGCCTGAGTATCGATCCTGACCACGGCCGCGTCTGCCCGGAAGCCGTAGACCCCGATCGAGAACCCCGCGTCACCCTCGAGCAACAGATACGACGCGTCACCGTCTTCCCATGCCGTGACCTTGCGTGCGAAGAATACCGCGTCGCTACCCACCACCGGGTCGGCCAAAGGACTTGCCACGCTGGGAGGAGCGATCCCCCCCGCCGCTGTCACGGTTGGCACCGAAATCAACTGCACACACAACACACCTAGCGATACCGCCCAGCCCACCTTTAACCAGGCGCATGTCCGCCGCCAAGGGGCTTGTTTGGTATCACCCCAGGCGTGGTCGTTGCGTGTGTTCATAGGCTGGCGTCCCCTAACGTTTGCGACAGGGCGAATATACGCCGACCTGCCGGGGGCAGCAAACAAACGGTGTGTGGCCTTCACGGCTATCGCATCCCCAGTCCAAAAGTAAAAGGTCTCGCATGCTCTACGTGAATATGCGGGGTTCCTCGGATATGCATCCGCGGCGATCAAGGACAGGCACGATATAACTGGCGTGGAGATGCTCTAAGACGATCTCATACAGAAAAGAACCGGGGGTGTCAGTCCATCGCCAGTGCGGCGTGAGACTTGCCAGCCGGGCCGTCGCCCGCCACGGCCGCGGGGGGCTTGAGCTGCGGTATGAGCCCGGGGGACTGACCGGGGGGGAGTTCACTAAGCACCACGATCTGCCAGAGGTCGATGTGACTCATCTTGAAGTTGTACTGCACCGTCAGGTCCGTGCCTTGCAGGCAGTCCTCCAGCGCCAGGTCGCTGTGCCAGCCGATCTTCACGAAGATCGGGTTGAGGGTTTTTTCCCACCACGCCAGGAAGGGGTTGGTACTCAGGAAGTGGTTGAGCACGACGATCCGACCGCCTGGCTTGACCATCCGCCGTGCCCAGCACATCAGCTTCTGTGGGTCGCTGACGACCGAGACGACGTGTGTGATCATCACATGATCGAAGCTGTGGTCGGCAAACGGCGGGGTCATGGCGTCGCCCTGCACAAGCATGCAGTGGTCCAACCCGTCGCGCCGGATCTTCTTGCGGGCCTTGGCGAGCATGCCGGCAGAGAGGTCCATGCCGACAACCGTGATGTCCTTGGGGTAGTGCTTGAGCGTCATGCCCGTGCCGACACCGATGTCCAGTATCTTGTTGCCGGATGCCGGGCGGAGTTGCTGAAGCGCAAGCGTCTGGCGGTTACGGACCAGTGCCCCGAACGTGTAGTCGTAGAACTTAGCCCACAAGTCATATAGAGGGCTGGTCGCCTCTTCTGTCATTCTCATGGCTGTTCTTCCTGGTCTGATGCCAACAACGTGTTCACCAACGCGATGATCTGTGGCGTGGTTCCGCCTTCAAGGAACTCGCCGACCAGACCCTTGCCGGGATCGTAGACCAAGATAGCCGGGACCGCGAGGTTGTTCCAGCGGTCGCCCAATCCATCCACAAGCGCTTGCTGAGCGGCGGAGTCGGACTTGAAGATATAGGCATCCGTCAGGGCGTGCTGCTCGCTTAAAAACGCGATTGCGGCCGCCTCCCGGCTAGGGTCGTCCAGCGTCACCGTCACCGCCCGGACCCGGTCGCCCAGATCCACAAGTCCTTTATGCAACTCGGGAAACATCTCCACGCACGGCACACACCAGGTCGCCCAAAAATCGATCACCAGCACCCGGTCGTCGTCTGACGATTCCGCGATGATGGTTTTAATGCCCTCAAGGTCCACGACTTGCAGATGGCTGGCCTTCGTATCAACTGTCAACGACGGGTCAGTGTTTGAGGTTTGACCGGGCTCGCCGTTTTCATGACTGGGAGCATGTGAGTCGGCCTCCGCACAGCCCACCAGCAGGAGCAACGCCAGGCCAACCAGCCCTAATCCAAGTCTTCTATGAGGTATAAAATTCACCACTTGATTCCAATCATTTCAACTCATAAAACCCGACCGGCACGGAAGCAACAACACCCAGATGATAGGCCTACCCGCCGTGCCCTGCGGCCACGCGTGCCGCGCCCATAGCGGCCACGGCTTCGCCCGCTCTGACCGTAGAGATCGTACACAACTGCCACAACTCCGGGAGGCTGTGGTCCCTGGCCGTCTGCTTCGCCGCCTCCAGATAGCCCGGCAGCCCCAGGGTGCCACCGCCGAGTACGAGCCCGGATGGATTGAGCAGGTTGATGACCGTGGCGAGCGCCAAACCCAGCGCGGCCCCACCGTCACGGATGGCATCGAGTGCCGGCTCATCACCGTCACCGGCAAGCTCCGCCAGCCCGCGCCCATCGGACTTAAGTTTGGCAGCGATAAACGATCCACCGGCAAGCTCGTCCAGCCGTTTAATCCCCTGCCCCGTCTGGATCGGCATATATCCCAGCTCCCCGGCCCAGCCATTGGCGCCCAGCAGCGGCTCCCCGGCAACCTGAAAGGCCGCCCCGACCGCGGTCCCCACCATGATCACCCCCGCCGTGAGCCCCGGCTGCGCGTCGTGTAATTCTTCCACAAGCGCCGCCTTCACATCATTGATGGCGGCCACCTTGCAGCCAAAATCTGAGAAGGCATCGACGGGATTCCACCCGGCCATGCGGGGCAGGACATCGCAGGCCTGGATCACGCCATCACCATCAACAAGGCCGGGGATCGCGATCCCGATACCCTGCGGTTGTAGGTGCTGCTCCTGCAGGAAGCCACGGACATGATCTTCAAGCAACTCCGGCGTGAACCCCGTCCCCGTTTCAATACGGCGTTGAGCCTGCCCACACAACATGAGCATCTTGGTTCCGCCCAGATCGATTCCCAGTATGGCATCACGCTTCATGTTTCATCCGCCCGCTTGAAGGCCTATAATACCCGTCTCATGCAAGGCGGGGCCGACCGGACCACATAACTTGAGCACACTACCCCCACGATATGACAATGCAACTAACCATCAACGGTGAACCCAAACAGGTCGAGGCGGGCAACGTCCGCGAGTTGGTCGTGGCCTTGGGCCTGGGCGAGCAGGCGGTGGCCGTCGAGGTCAACCGGCAAGTCGTGCCCAAACGGCTGCACGAAGAAACCCCTTTGAAACAAGGCGATGCCGTCGAACTGGTCACCCTGGTTGGCGGGGGTTAAAAGCTGTTAGCCTTTAGCTATTGATCCGAACTCCGATACCCGAACCCCGGCCCCCGAACCCCAAACCATGCCCACGCTTACCCCCCCTACCGCTGAAACACTTGACACGCCCTTTAAAGTTGCCGGGCGGACGCTGACATCTCGGCTGATCGTCGGGACCGGCAAGTATGCCGATTACCCGACGATGCAGAAGGCACTGGACGCCAGCGGCGCCCAGGTGGTGACCGTGGCGGTCCGGCGTGAACGGCTGGTCAACGAAAAAGGCGAGTCGCTGCTGGATTTCATCGACACGTCGCGTTACACGATCCTGCCGAACACCGCCGGCTGCTTCACCGCCGAGGACGCGGTGCGGGTCGCTCGGCTTGGCCGGGAGATCCTGGATCAACTTGATAACCCCGGCAAAGACTGGGTCAAACTCGAAGTCCTCGCGGATAAGAAAACGCTGCTGCCGGACCCGGTGGGGACCTTGGAAGCCTGCGCGGAGTTGGTCAAAGACGGGTTCAAGGTGCTGTGCTACACGTCGGACGACCCGGTGATGGCGGTTAAGATCAAGGAAGCCGGCGCTTCGAGCGTGATGCCCGCCGGCTCGCCGATCGGCTCGGGCCAGGGTGTCTTGAATCCCAACGCCATCCGCATCATTTTAGAACTGCTCAAGGACGGTGACCCCGACTACCCGGTGATCCTCGATGCCGGCGTGGGAGCCGCAAGCGATGTCACGATCGCGATGGAACTAGGGGCTGACGCGGTGTTATTGAATACCGGTATCGCCCACGCGAAGGACGCGATCCGCATGGCCCACGCGATGCGGCACGCCTTGGAGGCCGGGCGACTCTCCTACCTCGCCGGGCGGATCCCCAAGAAGCTGTATGCGACAGCGAGCAGCCCGTGGAGCGGGGTGATTAGTTATATCCCGGGGGAATGACGGGTCTGGGGATCACCGCGAAGGCGCAAAGAGCGCGGAGCCATACAGGAAGTGAAACAGTGATAAACGCTGATGAACGGTGATGAAGACGCAGGCCAAGCCGCTAAGCAAAAGGCTTTACCAGCGTTCATCACTGTTTCACACGCCTTGATCTTCTCTGTGTCTCTGTGCCTCTGCGGTTAATGCTTGATTCTTTTCTTCGTTGGCGTCC
>JAJDCT010000425.1 GCA_029260695.1 Phycisphaeraceae bacterium | reverse complement strand
GACCTGGAAAACCAGGGCGAAGAGGTGCTGGTCCCCGCAAACTTCAACTGCCCAGGGCAGGTCGTCATAAGCGGGTCACTCAAGGCCTGCGAGCGTGCCGAAGCCGTCGCCGACAAGATGGGGCTGCGTTCGACACAACTCACCGTCGCCGGCGCGTTCCACTCGCCGTTGATGCGGCCCGCCGCCGACCGCCTGGCCGAGGCATTGGAAAAAACCGACTGGAACACGCCGGCCGTCCCGGTGATGTCCAATGTCACCGCCGAACCACACGAAAACAATGTCGCCTCTATCAAGCAGCGCCTGGTCGACCAGCTCACCCAACCCGTCCGCTGGTCCCAGTCGATGCAGTATGTCCTTGAAAACCCGCCGGGCCCCGGCATGCGGCTGATCGAGCTTGCCCCCGGCAAGGTATTGTCCGGGCTGATGCGGCGGATCGACCGCAAGACCAAAGTCGAAAACTTCGCGAACCCGGCTTGAGTAAACAAACCCCCTACGAATCAACCCAACGGATCGTTAGCTATGGCTGAAAAAACCGAACAGAGAGTCGCAGTCGTCACCGGCGCAAGCCGGGGCATCGGCGAGGCGATCGCCCACGCACTGGCCGAGCAGGGCCGACACGTTGTCTGCGTCGCCCGTAACGCCGAAAAGCTCGAAGCCACAGCCAAGTCGATCCGGGATGCCGGCGGCCCCGGGGGCGCCTCCGTCAAGACCTGTGACATGAGCGACGCCGACGCGATTACCGAATTGATCGAATCGGTCGCCAAGGAGCACGGCCGGCTGGACATCCTGGTGAACAACGCCGGGATTACCCGCGACAACCTCTTGCTTAGGATGAGCGACGAGGAATTCGACGACGTGATCCAGACGAACCTCAGGGGCGTGTTCGTGGCCTGTCGGGCCGCATTGCGTCCGATGATGCGGGGCAAGTGGGGCCGGGTCATTAACCTCGGCTCGGTCTCGGGCATCGTCGGGAACGCCGGCCAAGCCAACTACGCCGCCGCCAAGGCCGCCCTGGCTGGTTTCACCAAGTCCCTGGGCAAAGAGATGGCCGCCAAGAACATAACCGCCAACGTCGTCGCCCCCGGATTCATCCAGACCGACATGACCGATGTGCTCCCCCAGCCGATCAAGGACGCCGCCCAGAAGGCGATCCCCCTGTCCCGCTTCGGCCAGCCCCGGGAGATCGCCGCCGCCGTAGCCTTCCTCGCAAGCGAGGACGCCGGGTACGTCAGCGGCCAGGTCCTGGCTGTGGACGGCGGCATGACCATGTGTTAACTAGGTTTACAAAACACTCCCTCGCGGGTTTGGCACCGCCGCCGCGTAACGATATAGTCCACCATCCGAAACCAGGCCAAGAACCCCCACCGCCGGCCCCGGGCAGGCAATAAGGAGACGTAAATATGGAAGAACAGGAAATTCAGGAAAAGGTTGTCTCGATCGTCGCCGAACAGATGGGCGTCGACAAAGGAGAGATCAACCGTGAGACCAACTTTGTCAACGACCTCAACGCCGACAGCCTCGACACCGTCGAGCTGGTGATGGAATTCGAGGACGAGTTCGAGACCTCGATCCCCGATGAGGATGCCGAGAAGATCCAGACCGTCGGCCAGGCGATCGATTTCATCAAGGAAAACGCCAAGTAAAGCCCCCGGCTTTATTTGGGAACCCAACCCGGGTTGTACCGGATGATGAGATTGACGTTATGAGTGACCGCCGTGTTGTAATTACCGGGATGGGTTGGGTAACCAGCCTTGGCGATTCCGTGGACTTGGTGTGGGATAAGCTCACCCAAGGCACCAGCGGTATCGCCGAGATTACCCGATTCGACACCGAGCGGTTCTCCACTAAGATCGGCGGGCAGGTCCCCACAGACTGGCTGCCTGACAACATCGAGAAACGCGAGCTCAAGCGGGTCGATCGTTTCACCGCCTACGCTCTTAGCGCGACCATCAACGCGGTCAACGACTCGGGGCTGGACTTTGAGAAAGAAGACGCTTGGCGGTGCGGCTCGATCATCGGCACCGGCATAGGCGGGATCGAAGAGTTCGAGACCGGCTCCAGCAAGCTGATCCAAAAGGGCCCCGAGCGTGTCAGCCCTTTCACCATCCCAAAGCTGATGTGTAATGCCGCCGCGGGCAACGTCTCGATCCGTTTCGGGCTCAAGGGCCCCAACTCCGCGATCGCCACCGCCTGCGCCTCCGCCGCCCACGCCATCGGTGAAGCCGCTCACAGCATCCGACACGGCATCTCAGACATCATGGTCACCGGCGGGTCCGAAGCCGCTGTCACACCCCTTGGGGTCGCCGCCTTCATCGCACTCAAGGCCCTGTCCAAGCGTAACGACGACCCGACCAAGGCCTCACGACCATTCGACGCAGACCGCGACGGCTTCGTGCTCGCCGAGGGGGCAGGGATTGTCATCCTCGAGGAGTACGAGCACGCAAAAGCCCGCGGTGCCAAGATCTACGCCGAGGTTCTGGGGTTTGGACAGACCGCCGACAGCTCGCACATCACCGCACCCGACGAACAGGGCCGCGGGGCAGCCAAGGCCATGGAGATCGCCCTCAAAGACGCCGGACGCAACTTAGAAAGCGTCGGATACATCAACGCCCACGGGACAAGCACGGGGCTGGGCGACATCGCCGAGACCCACGCCGTCAAACGTCTCTTCAAAGACCACGCCAAGAAACTCGCCGTCAGCTCCACCAAGAGCATGACAGGCCACCTCCTGGGTGCGTCCGGCGGCGTCGAGGCCATCATCACCGCCAAGACCCTCCAGACCGGGGTCATCCCCCCCACCATCAACCTGGACAACCCCGACGACGAGTGCGACCTGGACTACGTCCCCAACTCCGCACGCAACACGCCGGTCAAGCTCGCCATGAGCAACTCCTTCGGCTTCGGCGGACACAACGTCAGCCTCCTGATCGGCAAGATCTAGTTTTCCCCAATTTCACCTTTAAGCGATATGCCGTTCAGCCCGGGCAGCCACGCCCTGACGCTCAACACGCTGCACACTCGCCCCCACACACACACCGGCATATACTGCCCCCCTTTCCCTGAAACGGTCCGAGGTCTACATCCATGAAATTCGCGGTCACGATCTTCGCGATCCTAGTCGGCTTAGCTGTCATCCTTGGCGTGATGAAAAACGCTCAGGACACCAACACCCCTCAGAACACCCCTGTCGCCGTGGATGCAGATGCTTCCACAGAGGCCCCAGATAACTCACAAGCAACCGGCACCGCCGATGAACCCGCTGAGGATGACCCCACCCAGGACGACATCTCTTCCGCCGAAGTGGCCGCCGATAGCGACTCGACGCCCGCGCTGACCGCTGCCCCCACCCCGGATCAGCCCGCGATCCCTGGCCTGCACCCCGTTCTTGTCGACCAAGCCAAGCCGGCGGTGATCGGGTTTGATAACCCCAGATCGCATTTCAAACTCCGCGTCGAACTCACCCGCTACGGTGCCGCCGTCTATAAAATCACGCTCTCCGATTATCTCAAGACCGTCGGCAAACCCGACCATTACGTGATCCACGACCGGTTGACCCTCCCGGACCCCAAGGACCCGTCCAAGCATATCCCTTACGAGTACGCCTACGCCGCCAAGTCCATCACCGTCAACGGCGTCACGGTCCCTCTGAAAAATAACAACGCCTGGGTTGCAGGCGATGTGGTTACGACCGACAAGGTTTCTTGGGTTGATTACACCGCGACCATCGCCGATGCAGATGACCAACCGGTCCTCAAGATCATCCGCCGGTACACCGTGAAGGCCGACAGCTACGACCTCTCACTGGACCAGCAACTGGTCAACCTCACCGACCAGCCGATGACGGTCCGCTGGGAGCAGAACCTCCAAGGTGATCTGGTCAACGACTCGGGCTACCTCGGTGATCGGCGTCAATACGTCGCCGGGTACTTCGCGCTGTGGTACGACACACAACGCGCGCGGATATACACATCAGACTCCGATCAGATGCGGTCCAAGCTGGTCAACGCCAACACCCCGAGTGCCTGGCCCACCCGTGGGATGAACCCTCAGGCCGAACTCGCCTGGCTCGCGTCACTGAACCGCTACTTCGCCGTCGTCACACACGCCGCGATCGACGAGTCGGTCACCGTGACCGCCGACATCCCGCCGTTGGAAGCGATGTTCCCGCACATCGACCAGTCGATCGAATCAGACCCCCGTGTCATAGAACCCACAGACGACCAGAAGGTCATGGTCCTCACCGCCGCCACAGACACGCTGGTGATCAAGCCCGGCGGACAGCTGGATCTGGACCTGGGCATCTTCGCCGGCCCTCGCAAACCCGAGCTCTTCGACACCCCCCCCTACTCGACGTTGCACCTGGACCAGACCATCGTCTACAGCCTCGGCGGGGCCTGCTCGTTCTGCACGTTCCAATGGCTCGCACACGGGCTGCTCTGGCTGCTCAAGCTCTTCGAGGGCCAGATACTCGTCCTCGGCGGCGTCGGCATCGGGGTCCACGACTGGGGCTTATCCATCATCCTCCTGGTCCTGGTGGTCCGCCTGCTGCTCCACCCGCTCACCAAGCGCGCCCAGATCAACATGATGAAGATGGGCAAGATGATGCAGGCCATCCAGCCCGACGTCGAGAAGCTCAAGAAGAAATACAAAGACGACCAGCAGAAGATCAACGCAGAGATGATGAAGCTCTACAAGGAGAAGGGCGTCAACCCCGCCAACATCCTGGGTTGCCTGCCGATGTTCCTGCAGACACCGATCTGGATCGCTCTCTACGCGATGCTCTATTACGCCATCGAGCTCCGCCACCAGCCCGCTTTCTGGGGCTTCTTCCAATGGGTGTCCGGCGACTCCTGGCGTTTCCTCGCCGACCTCTCCCAAGCCGACAACTTCATCCGCATCTCCGAAGTACCGGTCAAACTCAACCTCTACTTCATCCACCCCGAGTTCCAGTCCATCAACATCCTCCCACTGCTGATGGCGATCGTCTTCTACTTCCAGCAAAAACTCACCACCCCACCCCCGGCTAACGAACAGGCCGCGCAGCAACAGAAGATGATGAAGTTCGTCATCTTCCTGTTCCCGATATTCCTCTACTCCGCGCCGTCCGGGCTGACCCTGTATATCCTCGCCTCCACCGCCGCGGGGGTCGTCGACAGCTATATTGTCCGCCGACACATTAAGCAGCAGGAAGAGTCCGGCGAATTATTTAAACCCAAGCCCGTCAAGACCGGCGGGTTCCGCGACCGCATCGCCAAGGCCGTCGAAGCCAAGCAACAGCAACTCGCCCAAAAGCAGAAAAAAGGCGGCAACAAAACCCGCAAACGATGATGACACCGGGCGCTTCCGAGAACTTGCCCTGAACATCCTGCAACCATGGCACGGATGATGTCCCCGAAGCGCCCCGACTTGTCGCGTCTGATCTTGTTGAGACCCGACACATGCCCGAACCCTCCCCCAGCCTCGACACCATCGTCGCGGTCAGTTCCCCACCGGGTCGGTCGTTGCGCGGATTGATCCGTTTCAGCGGCCAAGACACAAGGCGAATCATCGCAGGCCTGATCGCTGGCCCTGTCACCGACCTGCCACCACGCCAACTCACGACCGTACAGCTACTGAACCCCGGCATGCCCGCGCTCCTCAGCCTGTTCGATGCACCCCACAGCTACACCGGGCAGGACGCCGCCGAGCTTCAGGTCCCCGGCAACGCCGCCCTCCTGGAACGCCTGCTCCACCTCGCCACCGAAGCAGGCGCTCGGCTCGCCGAGCCCGGCGAGTTCACCTTCCGCGCCTTCCTCGCCGGCAAACTCGACCTCACCCAGGCCGAAGGCGTCGCCGCCACCATCAACGCCACCAGCGACGGCCAACTCAAAGCCGCCAAACACCTCTGCGACGGCGA
>JAJDCT010000424.1 GCA_029260695.1 Phycisphaeraceae bacterium | reverse complement strand
CCGCTGACGTATCGGCCGGCGTGGTCCAGGACACTGATCCCGTTGATGACCATCCCGCCATTGCCCGGGACCGTCGCCAGATCCAGTGTGGCAGCAAACAATCCACCCCTGCCAAAGAGAAGATAGGTCTCACCTTGTTGGAACCCACCGCCACCGGCCATGTGGGCACCGATGACCAGGTCGTCGAACCCGTCGCCGTTGACATCACCAACGCCCGAGACGGAGAAACCGGTCTGGTCACCAAGGTCAACGCCCTGGATCTCAAAGCCGTTGGTCCCATCGAGTGCCCCCACGGAGATGGTCGCGGAGAAGGCACCGGCATGACCGAAGATCACATAGGCCGAGCCCGCACTTGCTGCGTCGTTCGATGCGGGGGCACCGATCAGCAGGTCGCCGAACCCGTCGCCGTTGAAGTCACCGATCGCGGAACCTGAGAAACCAGATTCCAGGTCCGCCGCATCTCCCTCAATGACAAAACCGTTCGTCCCGTTCAAGGTCGACATGTTGAGTTCAGCGGTGAACCCACCGGCCTGCCCGAAGACGACGAAGGTCTTCCCGGCGCTGGCGTTTGCGCCAACCGTGGTGGTGGGCGCGCCGATCCGAAGGTCCGCGATCCCGTCGCCGTTGATATCGCCAGCCGTACTGACGCTGAACCCCGCGGCCCCCCCGGCGTCAGGGCCGGTGAGGATGAATCCGTTAGCCCCGGTCAACAGGCCCGCGTTAAGAACAGCAGGCACCGCCGCTGTCGAACCGTAGATGATATAGGCCCGGCCCGTGTCCAGGAGCACGCCGTCATCACCGGCGATCGAGCCAACGATCACGTCATCCAACCCGTCGCCGTTAACATCTCCCGCGCCGTGGACCGAGAACCCGGCCCGGTCTACGATCGCCTCGCCATCAAAACGGTAACCGTTGGTCCCGTCCAGCAGAGATAAATTCAGTGTTGCAGCAAAGGGGGCGGTCTGCCCAAAAATCACATACGCGGCACCCGAGTTAAAACCGTTTGTGTCAAGCTTCGAGGCACCGATCACTAAGTCGTCCACCCCGTCACCATTGACGTCGCCAGCCGAGGCCACCGACACCCCTAAGTCATCACCACTATTCAAAGCATCGACGCGGAACCCGTTAGTACCATCGAGGGTAGACAGGTCAAACTCAGCGGGGAATCCGTTGGCTTTGCCGAACACAACATAAACCGCCCCAGCATTGCTGCCGATCGGGTCGGCACCGGTTGCACCGATGACCAGGTCATCAAACCCGTCGCCGTTGATATCGCCCGCCGAACTGGCCGAGTTGCCCGCCAGATCACCTCCGGCCACGCCGTTGAAGATCACGCCCTCGCTGCCGTCCCCGCCGTTCGCGGCTAGCAGGCTGTCCAGATCAATCGTGCTGGCGGTGGGCACAGTAATCAGTAACTCATCCACTGCCACATCAATGCCGACGTTACCGACGCCATCGGTCCCGGCTACCTGCACGTCGTAAGTCCCGACGGGCAGCGGCGGGCTGATCGTGTTGTTGGCAAGCGTCCATGTCCCGTCGCCGTTGTTGGTCGCGGCATACAGGACACCGTTAACGGTCACATTGATCGTAGCGGTCGGATCGTCGACAGTGCCGGTCAGTTGTGGGCTGGTGTCTGTGGTGGATAAGGGGGTGGCCGTCACGATCGGCGCGGTGGTGTCGATCATCAATTCGTCGGAAGTCGTGTCATCGATCATAAACGGCGTCAGGTCCGTACCTGATACCTGTACATCGTAGACCCCGTCAGCGAGCGTCGGCGTGATGGTGTTGTCTGGCAACGTCCACGTGCCGTCATTATTATTGATAGCAACATAAGGCGTCCCGTTGACCGTAACCAGGACGGTGACATCGGTGAAGTTGCCGTCGATGGTCCCGGTGAGCTCTGGCGTTGGGTCGTTGGTCGTTAACGGGTCCACGGTCATGGTGAACGGTGCTTCGATCGTCAATTCGCCGGAGGTGTCGTCGTCTATCGTAAACGGCGTCAGGTCCGTACCCGATGCCAGGACATCGTAGACCCCAACAGCTAACGCGGGTGTGATCGTGTTGTCAGCCAGGGTCCATGTGCCGTTGTTATTGTTTGTCGCCAGGTAGGGTACCCCGTTGACGGTGACCGTGACAGTGACATCCGCGAAGATGCCGTCGATCGTTCCGGTGAGCTGTGGGGAGGGGTCGTTGGTCGTCAGCGGGTCCACGGTGATGGTGAACGGGGCATCGATAACGTGAAGCGATGCCAACTCAGTGACGTTGCCGAGGTTGCCCGCGGCATCGACCACGGTCACGAGCACGTCATAATCACCGATCGCCAGAGCGGGGTCGATCAAGTTGCCGGGCAGTGACCATGTACCGTCGCCGTTATTCACCGCGGTGAAGGCGCCGCCACCGCCGGCACCGCCGGTGCCTGTGATCACCACACTGATCGAGGCCTCCGTGTCGGCATCGATCACCGTACCGGTCAGCTCGGGTGTTGTATCCCCGGTCGTCAGGCCGGCGAATGTGACCGTGGGGCCGGTCTGGTCGATGCTCAATTCATCGGTCGTCGTATCGGTCCCGACCGCGGGCACCTCGGCCAAGTTGGTCGCCGTCACAGTGACGTCATACACGTCTTCTGCTAAGGGGACCGTGATCGTGTTATCCGCAAGCGTCCAGGTGCCGTTGCCGTTGTTGGTCGCTGTGTGCGTAAGTCCGTTGACGGTGACTTCGATAGCCGCTTCATTGTCAGACACGGTGCCGGTCAATCCGGGCGTGTCGTCTGAAGTCGATAGCGTGTCCACCGCAACCGTGGGGGCGGACGTGTCGATGGTCAATTCGCTTGTGGTGCCGTCGTTTCCGGTGTTGCCGCCGCCATCGGTCGCAGAGACAGACACGTCATAGGTCCCGTCGGACAGTGCATCGCCGACAAGGATCGTATCGTCAGGCAGCGTCCAAGTCCCGTTGCCGTTGTTGTTCGCCACATAGGCGATCCCGTTGACAGTCACGGTCACGGTGGCCGTGGCATCCGAGTCGATCACCGTCCCGGTGAGTTGCGGCCTCTGGTCGCTGGTGGTCAGTGTGGCGACCGTAACTACAGGTGGCGTGTCGATATCCAGGTTGACCGTTGGCGTCAGGGCCCCCACATTCCCGGCCGCGTCGGTTACGGTCACACCGATCACATAAGTCCCCTCGGGAAGCGCCGGCGTGATCGTCCCCGCGGGGAGCGTCCAGGTATCATTGCCGTTATTGATCGCGGTAAACGGGGTGCCGTTCACCGTTACTTCGATCGCGGCCGACGTATCCGCATCGATCACGCCCCCGGTCAACTCGGGTGATGAGTTGTCTGCCGTCCCAGGCGGGTTAATACTGACCGTAGGCGCGGTGGTGTCGATCATTAGTTCGCCAGTGGACCCGTCCGTGCCGATGTGCCCCAGAGTATCGGTACCGGTCACAACAACTTCGTAGACCCCTTCGGCCAACACCGGGTCGATCGTCGAAGCCGGGAGTGTCCAGGTGCCGTCGCCGTTATTGGTCGCCGCGTAGTCGGTGTCGTTGACGTTCACGCTGATCGTGATGTTGGGATCGACATCGCTGACCGTGCCGGTGAGTTGAGGTGATGTATTGCTGCTGGCGAGCGTGTCGACCGTCATGATTGGCGCGCTGTTGTCGATGGTCAATTCATTAGATGTCTGGTCGTTGCCGTTGTTACCCGCGGTATCTGTCCCGACCGCCAGGACCTCGTACACACCGTCTGCCAGGTCGGGCGAGATCGTGCCGGCGGGGAGCGTCCATGTCCCGTCGCCATTGTTGGTCGCGGCGTAGGCCGTGCCGTCAACCGTGACCGATACCGTTGTCGCGGGGTCCAGGTCGGCAACCGTGCCGGTGAGTTGCGGCGAGCGTGTCTCTGTGAGCAGCGGACCAACGGTCACAACAGGGTCGATAAGGTCCGCCAACACCACAAGGATCAGGGTCGCGTTCCCCTGGGTAAAAGTAGTCTCTTGATTCCCGTTGACGACCTGCGATCCCGTCTGGGTCCAACCCGCACCGATGTTGACCGTGCCGTTGAGGTTCCGCACGACAGTGAGGGTATTGCTGGTATCGGACAGGTTCAGCACATCCCGGAGTTCCAGCGTTAGAGTGTTCGCACCACTACTGATGTCTATTTTCTCAATGCCGGTGATCCGGCCGTCCGTGACCGCAGTCAGGTCCAGTGTCAGCCCGCCGCCGTTGAGGGTCAGGGTGTCGGACCCACTGCCCCCGTCTATTCTATTAAAAGCCGAATCGGTGATAAAGATCTCGTCGTCACCCTGGCCAGCAATCAGCACGTCTGCCCCACCGTTGGCGGTCAACGAGTCGTTGCCGCGCCCAGCCACCATCACGTCCGCGCTGCCCGTGCCTACCAGGCCATCTGAAAGCGAGGCCCCAAGGTGCGTCACCGCGTCCGAGAAATTGCCGCCAAATACCAGGTAGCTTTCCCCAGACTCCCCACCGTTGGGGTCCGCCAGGAACGCGCCGATGATGAAGTCGGCAAACCCGTCGCCGTCGACGTCGCCCGCATCACGGATCGAAGTCCCCGAGCTGTCCTGCAGATTGATCCCATTGAGGACGAAGCCATCGGCCCCTGTGAGTGCCGAGAGGTTCAAGGACGCAGGCACCGCTGTAGATCGCCCCAAGACGAGATATGTTTCGCCGGAACGGGTGCCGTTGGGGTTCGCACGATCGGCGGCCACGAGCAGGTCACCCAGCCCGTCGCCGTTAACATCACCCGCGGCGCTCACCGCAAGTCCGGTACGGTCACCGGCGTCGATCCCGTTGAGCTTAAAACCGTCCGCCCCCGTTAATGCCGAAAGATTCACCGAGGACGCAAACGCACCCGCGTGGCCAAACACCACATACGCGCTGCCCGACCCGGCCACCGCCCCGTCCGCCGCCGGCGCACCAATGAGAACATCGGCGAACCCATCGCCATTAAAATCGCTAGCAGAACCCACGGATCGGCCGGCGTTATCAAGCGACGTCTCCCCGTTGATCGCAAAGCCGTTGG
>JAJDCT010000423.1 GCA_029260695.1 Phycisphaeraceae bacterium | reverse complement strand
GTGCCCACCCCGCGATATGGACAGGCTTGCCTTGATATTCGACCATATCGCCGACCGGGCAGAGCGCCTCGCGCAGGGGCATGGTCGGGTTGAGGTCTTCGCGGTGCTGGGTGAAATTCACGATCCGCAACTCGGGCGCGGGCTTGACCGACCCGGAGTCGGGCGTGAGCTCCCCGGTCAACAGTCGTAGCAGGGTCGTCTTGCCCGAGCCGTTGGGGCCCAAGAGTCCTAAGCGCATACCCGGTGACAGCTTCAGATCAATGCCATCGAAGAGGAGCTTGCCGCCCATCGACTTGGATACATGATGTACGGCGAGCAGCTTGTTTGTCTTGCGCTCGGTCGCCTGGAATGAAATGGCGGTCGTCTCTTTAGGCGCGTTGTTGCGAGAGGTGGTGGCTTTGAGCTCGGCGCGGCGGTCCTCGGCGGCGGCGACCTGGGTCTTGTTACGCGTCTGCCGGCCCTGGATCCCCTGCTTCAGCCACGCGGTGTCACGCCGAACCTTCCCGCCTAGTGCCGTCTGCTGCGATGCCTGGCCGTCAAGAAACTCCTCCTTGCGGCGGACGAATTCCGAGTAGTTGCCCTTCACCTCGAACAGCCCATCGGGGTAGGCCCGTGACAACTCGACGATCCGCCCCGCCACGCGCTCAAGGAACACCCGATCGTGCGTGATGAACACCACCGCCATCGACGCCTGCCGAACGAAGCCCTCCAACCAAAGCACACCTTCAAGATCAAGGTGGTTCGTCGGCTCGTCCAACATCAAAATGTCAGGCTCGTGGGCCAACGCACAGGCGATCGACAGCCGCTTCTTCCACCCACCCGACAGGGTCGAGACCGGCTTATCCAGATCGGTGAAACCCAGCTTGCTCAAAGACATCGCAGCACGGGTCTCGGCGTTGAGTTCCTCGCCCGGCTTCTCGCCGCCCAGTTCCGCCAACACCGCGGACATCGGTGTGGCACCCTCTTTAAATGAATCTTCCTGAGTGACGTAGGCGATGTGCAATTGCTTACGTCGGGTGATCTCCCCTTCATCTGGCTCGACCATCCCGGCAAAAATCTTCAACAGTGTCGACTTGCCCGACCCGTTGGGCCCGATCAGCCCAAGCCGATCACCTTCCGACAGACTCATCGCCAACCCCGTGAACAGCGTGTGTGTCGCGTAGGTCTTACTCAGGTCACGGGCTGTCAGCAGCATCGCCATAGGGCGGGAATGTAGCAGAAAACATCTGAGCGTTGACCCTGGCCCATCGATCCGCTCATCACATGCATCACTCACCCCACCCGCAGACACAAGTGGGCTTGCCGGAGTATCCGAGATGCCCGCCGACGCTAGCCCTCACGATCCCGACAAAATGCTAAAATACCCTCGTTCTATCTGCCCTCGTAGCTCAGTTGGATAGAGCAATGCTTTCCTAAAGCATAGGTCATAGGTTCGAATCCTATCGAGGGCATTGGGTCGCATTTTAATGCAGCTCTTTTTATTGCGATATCTATTTGATATATATAGCACTTAACGAATAACTCCGAGCCCATATCTACCTGTACCAACATGGACACGGCGTACCCATTGTGAATGCGATGAAGCCCGGCGTGGACTGGGAAGCTGAGCCAAAATATATTCTAGTTTGTAGGGAATTTTATCGTGCAGCTACAAGGTAGATTAATTATACTGAAGCGAATTCATCTACATATCCTATAGGTAATCGGCGGTTAATAGCGATGGTTCCGGAGTCAGATCTTCCGCTTCGGGTGAAGAGGTCTTATATGTGGTGTCCCGCCAATGGCATGAGAGGTTTCCAGGACCTTCTAGCTAATTGAACTTGGTCTATCTCTGACACAACAGACCATGAGAGATCCTCCATTGAGAGGGAGTGCAACAGTTCGCCACGATCCGCATCAACGCCTATCTAGCCCTCACCTCGTTTATTTTGACAATCATTTTACCATAGGACACCACAACTATGCTAACGAGAACAAGCCGCTGCCCAAGAAGCCAATTCCCTTTGCTCATGTTCTTTGCCTTGATATCAATCGCGCCTCAGATTCAGGCTCAGCAGAAGGAGGCCAACGAAATAGAAAGAGGGGTTCAGGCAACGACGCAGGTTGGATCAGATGCCGCGGCGCCGTTGACACGTCATTTATTGACACTGCTGGCACTGCGGGACAATCCTCAGTTACTTGATGAAGACAAGATCCTTCACATCGTGATGGCGCAGATAGCAGTTGAGCAGAAAGAGTGGAAGGCGATCGACGCTTTCCTTGCCCAAGACCGGAAATATCCAGGAAGACTCAACCTCAACAGAAAACGGCCTGCGTTCATCTATGAGTGGCAGAAGCTCGAAAAGGATAATCCGCAATTCGCGAACGGACCCATTCTCGATGTGTTCGTTCGTTCCGAGTCCAGTTGGGAGTTTGTAAAAGAGGAGCCAGAGTGGGATGACCGGTTTGGGGCAGTCGTGGGTGTGTTTCTATTTGAACGCACCCAGATTGAGGGAAGAAATCCGCAATTTGCTGCCAAAGAGCTCTTGCCGGTTTGGAAAAGACACCTCGCTGCAACTGTAAAAAGACTTCCCAAGCAGTTACTGATGTCCACCCAATTGTCCGAGCCGGCATACGATTTCGACACGGAGAACTTCCCCCTTGTTCCGGCTTATAAGCTGTTGGCAAGGTCTTGGTCGCGGCAAGCACGGGAACAAGTGCGGGACCTTCCCGATATCCTCATGCCGATCATTAATCCGAGCTACGAGGACACTCCCGAGAATCAGCGACCGAGTGGTGGTTCGGTACTACTGCCAGAATCAGCGCGGGGATGTTGCCCATACTATATCTCTGGATATTCTGAGCCCGAGCCAGTCCCTCAATTATGGGCTAGAATATACGATAGGTCAAGCGTCGCTTGGGGGGAGAGCATGACCTTTTATAATAATCCAATCCTGCTGTTGGACCATCGTCTGACGTTAACTTCGATTCCTGCCTCACCGGGTGAAGCCGAGAAGCTTCTTGAAAGGATTAGAAAGGGCGCCGGTGTATCTGGAAAGTATCCGCTTGAAGCACGCATGATGTTTGAGACAATTCGCGTCGATACGGGGAAGGAATTTATCCGTAATAAATCTAAAAGTGCAGCGATCGTTCTGTTTGTGCGACTGGCCGGCGTTGATCTACTAACGCTATCTGGCGAAGTGGTTGCTTCATATAGCCCAGACGATTTCCCAACTGCAGAAGCAGCTGGTGCCGCCGCCGCGGCCGAGAAGCAAGCGGAAGAGCAAAGAAATAAAGACGCCGAAGAAGAAACCGCAGCGGCAGCCCAAGGCGTAAGAGAAAAGATCGATGCGCGGTTTGCACAATGTGCGGCGATAACCGACCCGAAGCAAAGGGCCAAATGTCTTGATGATATGCTGCAGGATAAAACAGAATTGCATTTAACATACGGTGATCTCGCCAGGCTGGATAAAATGAAAATGCGTATTCGTATAGAGCAGGCAAGTGCTGAGCAGCTGCGTGAAGTTCAACACACAACCACACAGCCAGCGACCCAGCCCAGTCCAGTTGGACAATAGTGGGATGCTTGTGCGGCATGAATTTGTATGGCGGCCCAGCCAGACTGATCCGCCCTATGAGCGAAGTGAATCGAGTAGAACTCCAAAGGGCATGGCAGGCCTCATGCTGCCCGCGCCGGTGGCAGGTGGCGTGGTTTCAGGAATCGGCAGGGGTTACGTTAATTCAGAATTTTGAAAAGTCTTAACAAGGAAAGACATCATGTCGGATATCAACGTGAAAGCAACTCTGGCAAACAAACCAAATTCTCTCAGACCGCACCATCTACGATGGCGCTATTCTTGGGTGATCATACTCTTGGCCTTGATATCAATCGCGCCTCAGGTCAAGGCGCAGCAGGAGCCGGCCGCGGCGGGTAAATATGATTATTCACTCTACCAGGCACCGGATTACCGCACGATATTCAAGCTGTATATGGCAGCGCATCACGACGTACTCGATTCCCCCGCAATGGCGATGGAATACCACTATGTATTTGATATGGAAGTCCCCCCTTCAGTCGACCGCCATCATCCCAATCCTAAGTGCAGAGAATTTTCCAAGCTGTGGGGCAATGAGTTCGAAAGACCCAGGCTGATTAAACAAATGCGGCCCGCCTTTACCAAAGCCTTGGCGGATGCTGGGAGTGGGCCTAGGGCAGCCATCTTTCGGATTAAAGCAGGAGGAATAGAACTTCGAGAGTATGACTTCGACCGGCAAGTGTTTCCCCTTGGCTACGATGGCTTCAATATTACGAGTGACTTCATGGGGCTTGGTGCGAACAAAAGCGTAGGAAGGAGTGAAAAGTGGTGCAGTGGGCCTTATCTCGGTGATGGTGCAACCATGCTGCCCGGCGCGCGCATGGGGTTTGGTGGTCTGCGTCTTTCTGGGTTTACCCTGGCCTGGAGTGGCGGGGAAAATATAACGGCTCTGCCTATGAAACCAGCTCAAGCCAAGGCATACCTCAAGAAAAGTACGAAAAGGCGGGTGGATATAGAAGTACTCGTCGAGGTCGGGCCCGTTCCGTTCGGCCCCGCCCTGCGTGAAGGAGTTCCGGCCCGCATCATCGCGGTCCGGGCTTTGGACCCCGAAGACGGAGAAGTGCTTCATACATACGATCCATCTCTCTTTGAGCCACCGACCACAGAAGTTAAAACACGGACTCTGGAAGCCAAGCCTGTGACTGAACCGGCGGTCAAGGAGCCAGCAGAAACCCAGGACACAGAAAACAGCGACTCTTCTCCGGTCAATACGGAGTCAGTCGTACCTCAAGATGAGGCGCAGCAGAAACCGATCGCAGCAGATGGATACGACTTTACACGCTACCATAGCCCTGATTACAGATCGTTGTTTACGATGTATATGGCCGCGCATCCTGATGTGCTTGATTCGCCGGCAATGGCTATGGAATATCACTATGCCTTTAATGTAAAAACAACCCGCGCCGGCGGTGTCTCATCAAGTCCAGAGTGCGTGGAAATACACAAGTTGTGGCAAAATGAGTTTGATAGGCCAGAGCTAATTGAGCGCGTGCGACCTGCCTTTACCAAAGCCCTGGCTGATGCCAAGAGTTGGCCAAAGGTAGCCATATTTCGGATTACAGGGAGCAATTCCCTTCAGGAGTATGATTTCGATCGGCAGGTGTTTCCCATTCGTAAGAAGGGATATGGGGATATATTGGACATTCTCACAAATTATGGACTCGCCTTTGGCAGACTAAACACCAATGGCGAGAGGTTGTGCTCATTAGGTGACCATTATCCCACTGATGGGATGGCTATGCTGCCCCAAAGCTTTCGACCTGCTGGCTCTGGATCGACACGGGATAAGACCTCCACGCGTGATGCATTTTACTTGGTCTTTAGTGGCGGAGAGAAGATTACCACTCTGCCCATGACACCAACACTAGAGCACCTGGCGCGATTTATGTCCGCGTGTCATAATGAGGCTTTCCCGGCAAGGAGGCCCCGGCATGGCGTTATCGATGGAATTTCGACGGAAGGTGTTGGCGGCGGTGGATCGCGGCGAATCACGGGCGTCCGTAGC
>JAJDCT010000422.1 GCA_029260695.1 Phycisphaeraceae bacterium | reverse complement strand
TTGGCGAGCATCTCGGCGGTCGGGTTTTCCAAGCCGGCTATGTCGTTCAGGCAGTAGTGATCGAGCTGCTTCCGGATCGGCTCGGTCGCCTCCTTGACCTCGCCGAAGTCCTGGAGGAAGCCCTTCTTGGGATCAACCTCGCCGGCGATGATCACATCGACCTTAAAGGAATGGCCGTGCAGGCGCCGACACTTGTGGCCCTCTGGAAATGTCGGCAACCAGTGGGCGGCTTCGAAGTCGATCGTTTTAGTCAAGGAAATTTGCATGGGGTGGGTCGGGTGTCGGGTGTCGGGTGTCGGGTGTCGGCAGGATCTTATTTAGCGGCTAGGCCGCTGTTGAGGCCGTCCTGCTTTTCAGCTTCCTCAAACGCCCCGCGCCATCGGGTCCCAGATCAGTTTATGCAGTTGCGTCTGCACACGCACGGGCAGGCGGTCCTCAAGCACCCATTGGGCAAGATCATTCAGAGATAGGCCCGTCGAACCTTGTAACTCCTTGCCGGGTGGCGTTTCGTGAACAGCACTGACCAAGACGGCGGCGACGCGGTCGGCCAAGCGGTGCTCGTTGATTACGCCACGGGCCCAGTCGTAGTCCTCGCGTGAACACAAAACGAGTTTGATCTCGTCCTGTTGGGTGAGGTGATCGATGTTGGCCCAGAGGTTGCGATCGACCTCGCCGCTGCCGGGGGTCTTCAGGTCCATGATGCGGATCACGCGCGGGTCGCAGACACTGATGTCGCAGGCGCCGCTGGTTTCGATCAGCACGGTCTTGCCGAGGCCGCAGAGGCGTTTCATCAGTTCGTGGACGTTGGGTTGCAGCAACGGTTCCCCGCCAGTGACCTCGTAGAGGGCGCAGCCGTTGCCTGATTTTTCTGCTTCGGCGATCACGTCGTCGATTGATTTGCGTGTGCCTTCGTGGAAGGCGTACTCGGTGTCGCAGTAGCCGCAGCGCAGGTGGCAGCCGGTCAGGCGGATGAAGACACAGGGCCGGCCGGCGCGTGTGGACTCGCCCTGGATCGAGTAGAAGATCTCGTTGACCATCAGCGTGCTCATGTGGCTGGGGTCTCCAGCTCGGCGAGCAGCTCGCGGACTGTGCGATGGAGGACCGGGTGGACCGCGTCGGGGGCGAGATCACACAACGGCTTGAGCACGAACCAGCGCTGGTGCATCCTGGGGTGCGGGACGGTCAGGCCGACCTGATTGATCACCTCGTCACCGAAGAACAGGATGTCCAGATCCAGCGTGCGTGGCCCGCTGCGGCTGGGCTCGGCGGATCGGTCCCGGCCGTGGTCGGCTTCGATTTTGTTTAGTTCATCTAACAGTTGCTTGGCCGACAGGTCGGTGCTGACCTGGGCGACGGCATTGAGGAACCTGCCCTGCCCCGCGTGGCCGCCGACCGGGTCGGTCTCGTAGGTGGGTCTTTGACTGACCCGATTCACCCCCGGGAGCGAACCCAAGACAGCCAGGGCGTCGGCCAGATAAGCCTGCCGGTCGCCCTGATTGGACCCCAACGCGATGTACGCCCTTGCCGTCATATAAAGGATTGTTGCCGGTGTCCGCCCCCCGGGCAAACATCTCCCTGCCGAAGCCCCTGATTTTCCCGGAGTTCCCCAAGAGTTTCCCGGACAATTCCTCGGCGGTTGCCTATGATGTGGTCTGAAAAGTCGGATCACCCTGGCAACACGCCCCGAAGTAAGACATGAGCACGACCACGAAACAACCCAACCTCGACCTGGTCAACCCCGAACTGCTGCAAGCCGATGCCACGGACATCGTCCGCTGGGCCCACAAGACGTTTGGGGATGGGCTGGTGCTGTCCACCAGCTTCGGGATGCAGGCGGCGGTGATGCTGCATCTGGTCACGCGGGTCGTGCCTGACATCCCGGTGATCTTCATCGACACGGGGTTTCACTTCCTGGACACGTACAAGTTTGCCGACGAACTCACCGAAAGGCTGAAGCTGAACCTCAAGGTGTACCAGGCCAAACACAGCGGCGCCTGGACACTGGCCCGCCACGGCAAGCTGTGGGAGAAGGATGTCGAAGGCCTCAATCAGCTCGACCTCATCCACAAGGTCGAACCGATGAACCGGGCGCTTGAGGAACTAGGCGCCACCGCGACGCTTGCCGGGCTTCGCCGTGGCCAGACCGAACACCGGCAGAACCTCCCCCCCGTGGTCCTGCAACGAGACCGGTACAAGGTCCACCCGATCCTGCTTTGGTCGACCAAGGACGTGCACGACTACCTCACCCAGCATGACCTGCCGTACCACCCCCTGCGCGAGCAGGGCTACACCTCGATCGGGGACTGGCACTCGACGCTACCCATCACGGCTGAGCAACACGAACGGGAAGGGCGCTTCGGCGGCCTGAAACAAGAGTGCGGCCTGCACCTGCCGGAGACGAAGGAAGAGGATGACAGCCGGTTCTCAAGCGGCCTGTAGGCGGGATCAACCACTCTTAGGCCCCACGCCGGGCGGGGGAAAATCCCAATCCGCAAGTAATCGTCATTGACATACACCAGAAAAACACTATTCTATCTGTTGATAGTTGGGGTGGCCGGGCAGTCGTACCGGATCATATCGCATGAGGGTTCCTGGCTGACATACCGCCTAATCGTATCCGTCCTCGGAGTGTCCCGGGGTCGGGCCTGTCTATGTGTGTGCCTTTAGCGATACAGTCACGAGGGCCAAGATCA
>JAJDCT010000421.1 GCA_029260695.1 Phycisphaeraceae bacterium | reverse complement strand
CCCGTACACCCCGATCGTCATGGCCGCCGACGCCATCAGCGGCGCACGGCCCGGCGCTCGGCGTGAGACACTCGAACGCTACGTCAAACGCCTGGAGCAACTCGAAGGCATCGCCACGGATATGAAGGGCGTCAAGGACGCCTACGCCATCCAGGCCGGCCGAGAAGTCCGCGTCATCGTCGATCCCGACGACGTCGACGACACGCACTGCGGCTACATCGCCCGAGACATCGCCAAGCGCGTCAGCGACGAGATGACCTTCCCCGGCGAGATCCGCATCACCGTCTTAAGAGAGATGCGGACGATCGAGTACGCGAAGTAACATTGAGCCACACCGCATGTCGATCGAAGAGATCATCGCACGCACCGGCGACACGCCGATCACGGTCGAACGATTGGTGTCGGACCTTAGGACACTGGGCGTTCAGCCCGGGATGACGCTGCTGGTCCACAGCTCGCTGAGCAAGATCGGCTTTGTATGTGGTGGTGCGCAGGCGGTGGTGATGGCGCTGCAGGAAGTGCTCGGCGAAGAAGGCACGCTGATGATGCCCACCATGTCCAGCGACTGGTCCGAGCCGGCGCAATGGAAAGCCCCACCTGTACCCAAAACCTGGCTGCCGATCATCTATGAGTACTGGCCGACTTGGGACCCGGACCTGACGCAGAGTCGACAGATGGGCGAGATCGCTGAGACGTTCCGCAATCAGCGGGACGTGATCCGAAGCAAGCACCCCCAGTGTTCGTTTGCGGTCAGAGGCCCCAACACGAAGTTCCTAACCGATCACCATGCGCTTGAAGAAGCTATCGGCGACCAGTCCCCGGTCGGCAGGCTCCATCAACTCGACGGCCACGTCCTGCTGCTGGGTGTCGGCCATGCGAACAACAGCTCGATCCATTTGGCTGAGCATCGCGCCAACTACAGCCCCAAACAAACCCAAAAACAGGCGGCTGCCATGCTTGTCGATGGCAAACGGCGGTGGGTCGAGTACGAAACTCTGGATGTTAATCACGAAGACTTCGACAAAATCGGTAAAGCGTTTGAGACGCAAACCGATCACACTACCATCGGACAAGTCGGCCTGGCAGAGTCAAGACTCATGCCCCAGCGGCCGCTGGTCGACTTCGCGGTGAAGTGGATGAACGAGAACCGCTAACGCTATCCGACCCTCGGTTGCCAGATGCCGGCATGACAGTGACAATGTGTATCCAGACTATGGTCCGCAGCGGGAGACACGCCATGCGATGCCCGGAATGTAACGCGACGATGGAAGAAGGCCTCTTGCCTGTGTCCGCCGGTATGCACTGGCTGCACGGGCGCACGCCCGGCGGCGGCGGGATGGCCGAGGACGTGCCGGGGACTCATGCGGTGATGCGGCCGAATCGCATGGAGGGCTACCGCTGCAAGAAGTGCCACCTGATCCTGTTCCGCTACGGCGAGTCCTGGGACGCCAACAAAAAAGCCCAGATGCTCGCGGCGGCGGAGCAAGGCCCGGCCGAGGATGCGCCCGACGCCGAAGAGTGAAGACGTGGCGATTGGTATTTATCAGGAGGCCACCGGCAGGGCCATCGGGGTATTAGCGTCGCGGCATTGCGGCGGGCCGCGGCATGTTTTTGTGTTCAGACGAAACAAAGCACGGTCAGCGTCGTCCTTAAAGTGGGTCCCCTGTTTGGCTCCGGCGGGTGGCTCGCCATTGAGCGGAGCGACTTCAGCGGGCAAGACCTTGGGGGTGTTTATGAGCGGTATTCTTGGTCCAGTGATCGTTTTAGTACTTGGCTTGACCAGCGGCGCTGTCTTTCACACCGTCTGGCGTCGCTTCTGGGCCGCGACAGCGGTCGCGACTCTCTCGGGGACGCTCCTCTGGGTCGGAGGCTGTTATCTCTTCCTTGCGCTCTGGGGGTCGAGCGAGGACTTAGGGCCGCCGCTGATTGAACCGGTCTTGCTGACAATAGTGACCGCCTTGGTCGGTGTCTTGGTCGCAGGATGTACCGTACGCGTCATGCGTGTGGTTAACCACCGGCTGCGATTGACCGGCAACGACCGCGATAGATTGTTAGGTTGACTGATGAAACGCCTGCTGGGGGAGTTCCAGTCTGCGGGCCTGACGGCTGTCGAGGTTGAGTGTTATGCGCCGTTGGCCCCGTTATCGCCCGGGGGTTTTCGCGCCCGCTTCATTGCAGCTGATGGGGCAGAGTAAGCGCGCGATGGTCTGCGGGGACGTATCAAGTCGGGATGGGTGAACCGATAATTATCCTGGGCAGATCGGCGCCTGCGGCCCCGCCGACGGCGATGCTTGAGGCTTGGTGCATCAACCGGGGGGGGCGCATCGTGTCGCCTCTTAACTCACTTTATTTTGAACTGATTCACGACGGCCAGTAGTTCCTCGGCTTTGCCCGAGAGTTGAGTCGCAGCCTGTGCGGCCTGCTGCGCGCCCTCGGTGCTCTGCGCCGTCACCGCGGTGATCGATTCGATGTTCCTGCCTACCTCTTCCGCCGCAGCAGACTGCTGTTCCGCCGCCGCCGCGATCGACTGGACGTTGTTGGCGACGTTCTGAGCACCGGTGACGATCTTCTCGAGGCTCTCACCCGCCTGGGTTGCCTTCTGAACACCGACCGTGACCTGCTCGGTGCCGGCGTTCATCTTCTCAACCGCCTCACCGGTCTCGGATTGGATCGCCTGGATCGACTGGGCGATCTCCTCGGTCGCCTTGGTCGTTCGGTCAGCGAGCTTGCGGACCTCGTCGGCCACAACCGCGAAGCCTCGGCCGTGCTCTCCGGCGCGGGCCGCTTCGATCGCGGCGTTGAGCGCCAACAAGTTCGTCTGGTCGGCGATGTCGTTGATGACCTCGATGATCTCACCGATCTGCTCGCCGCGTTTGCCCAACTCGGACACACTGGCGGCACCCGCGGTGACCGCATCCGAGATCGAGTTCATCCCTTCGATGGTCTCGCGGACCACTTCCCCGCCCTCTTTTGCTACGTTCCCTGATTCGGTGGCGTCGTTGGCCGCTTCGCCAGACTTGCGGGCCACCTCGACGATGCTGGCGGACATCTCTTCGATCGCGGAGCTGACCTGAGTGATCTGAGAGGACTGCTCCTGCATCCCGCTGGCGATCTCCTCACTGGATGCGGCTATCTGTGTCGCGGCACCCGCAACTTCGTGTGTCGATCCGGTGACATCACCGATCACGCCTTGGAGCGTCTCGACGAAGCCGTTGAAGCACTCGCCGAGTTGACCGATTTCGTCCTTGGACCTCAACTCGACACGCTTGGTCAGGTCGTTGGTCTGTTGGATCTCACGGATCCTGGTGATCAGCGAGGAGACCGGCTTATTGAAAATCCGACGGAGAAACAGGACGAACAGGATGGTGGCACCGATCACGATCGGGACGGTCCACATCAGGCCGCCGGCGATGAACGACGCCACCTGGCTGTCCACCGGGGCAAGCGGCATGACCACGTGGTAGGACCCGTGCATGTACCCGGGCTCCCAGTTCTCCATCGTGAAACCCAGGATATCTTTGCCGTCGCCTGTCGGGCTGGTTGCCGGGTCGCCGTGACACATCATGCAGCCATTGTCCAATTGGATGGCGCGCATGTAGTGCAGGGAGTTGGTCGCTTCATCGATCCGGTGGATTTTCGCTTCACCGCCCGCGCTGACCTGTGCGGTCAGGTCGGTCAGGAGCTTGCCCTCAAACGAATCGGTGGCCGGCTCGTTCTCTTTATTCCGTGCCTCATAGGACGTGACCCGGAACTCGATGTCCTCACGTTCGGCAGCCTCCTTCGCGGTGACCCAGCCGGCAACCACCGGGATCGTCCCGAATATTCTGGACTCGGCGTAGGGCTTTCCTGCTGCCTGATCCTCTTTGAGCTCGGCCAGGAGACTATCTGTATCAAATGCCCCGCTCTTGTTCAGCTGGCTTACATGGTTTTTCGCCTCGTCGGCGACCGCGGTAAACGCCGCGGCCTTGTGCACCATCGCATCGTTCGCGGACGCTTGGTGCTTATCAATGAATACGACGTAGTTGATCGTGACCACCGTCACAAGGATGGCCAGAGTAGCGCCAATGATCCGCGTCCCCAGCCCCAAAGACGTAACTCGACTCAACATGATTCAGCTCCTACCCCGGGGCATCTGATTTTCGCGCCCGCCTCATGGCCAGGCCTGTGCATGACACGGCACACGGCGTGACGCAATTAGCGCCCAACACGATATTCTACTATGATTTTGCGATTCCCTACATATCCCTCAACAAGCCCCTTGCACCCAATGCGGCTTCTGGCCCCGGGCCCGGACACGTGTGGCGAGCTGCTAATTTGCCAGCATCCACTTACGCTATCGTTGCATCGGCTATAAAAAGCCGGCCTATTACTTGATGCGCACAAATTATGATATATCAACAAGGTCCTGTAAAAACTGCTTAGTGATAAACTATGTGTATCGCATTCAATTCTCATAAAGCTATTCGTCTACAATGTTCATTGAGCGGATCATCCTTACGCATTCCGCTGTGACAACAGCCAGCCGCGACAAGCCAGGACGTTCTCTATTAATACGTGAGTTACCCGGTGTGTCTTGCCCGTGTCATTCAGGAACGGCGGGGATGCCCTCTTGGAAGCTCAAGCTTATGATGTTTACGATTGGTAATACTTCCGGAGCATCCGCCCGATGGTGAGTGATGAGACACGCCGCCAGGCATTGGGCGTATCATGTCGGGATGGGTGAGCCACTGATTATTCTGGGCAGTTCGGCGCGTGCGGCGGCGCGGTCGGCGGTGTCGTCGGGGTTTGAGCCGTGGTGTATCGACCGACGGGGCGATCGGGACCTGCGTGAGTTGGCCCCCCGGAGCGGCGGGGCGCGGGTGGTTGGGGGTGAGGATTATCCGGGCGGGATTCTTAAGCTATTGGAAGGTGCGCCTTCGGACGCGAAGGTGTTGCTGGCTGGGGGGCTGGACGGGGAGGTGGACCTGCTCAAGGCGATCGGGTTTGAGCACGAGTTTCTGACTTCGCCGCCGGAGGCGGTGCGTAAGGTGCGTTGGCCGACCGCGTTGGCGACGATCCCTAAGGCGCCGGGGTTGAAGCGTTGCCAGACGGTGACGACGATCTCGTTTATGCGTCGGCTGTGGCGGCTGGCGTTTGGGTCATTCGGCAAGACGAAGTACCTGCTGAAACCCCAAAATTCCTACGGCGGGCAGGACATCCATTGGTGGCGGCCGGGCAAGCCGATCGACGCGACGCACTACCTGCAACAGTATGTGCGCGGGATGCCGATCAGCGCGGTGTATCACTGCGACGGGTGGTCGTCGATCTTGTTGGGGGCGACCGAGCAGTTGATCGGGGAGCCTTGCTTCGGTGCCAGTGAGTTTGCGTATTGCGGGTCTGTTGGGCCGTTGCAGGTGTCCGAGGTGACCCGCGACACGATGTCCCATTTGGGTGTGGTGCTAACGCAGCGGTTTGATATGCGCGGGGTATTCGGGGTTGATCTGGTGATGGATTTCAAGGGCAACCTCTGGCCGGTCGAGGTGAACCCGCGATACACGGCGAGCGTCGAGGTGGTCGAGAAGATCACCGGCGTGCATGCGCTGAGCCCGACGGACGGGTCGCGCAAAGCCAATAAGCCTCGGTCGGGGATGCACGGCAAGGCGGTGGTGTTCGCCAAGGGGGATGGTGGAGCACCTGACCTGCACGCGTTATTCAGCAAGGACCAGGTCGCGGACGTGTCGGAGGTGGGCAAGGCGTTGCGCAAGGGTGCGGCGGTCTGCACGGTGTTTGCGTCGGGTACGTCGCGTGACGACTGCTTCAACAAGCTCAAGGCGATGGCGGGGCAGGTGTATTCAGCGATAAATAAGGGCGGGGAAGATTAACCGCGAAGGCGCAAAGAGCGCAAAGAAGAAGAAGAAGAAGAGACTGTAGACGGGATGACAGGGTTAACACGATTCAATCGGGGGGAAAAGAATACACTCATCCGGATCATCCCGTCCATTCTTCTTTGCTATGTTTATCTTCGCGCCTTCGCGGTTGATTACCCATTATTCCACCACCGCGCCGAAGCGGCGTTTGCGGTTGGCGAAGGCTTGCAGGGCCTTGTGCAGTTGTGGGGTGTCAAAGTCCGGCCAGCAGATGTCGGTGACGTAGAGTTCAGCGTAGCTGATCTGCCAGAGGAGGTAGTTACTGAGTCGCATCTCGCCGGCGGTACGGATCAGGAGGTCGGGGTCGGGGAGGCCGGCGGTGTAGAGGTGGTCGCTGACGGTTTTTTCGTCGATCGCGTCGGGTTCGAGTTTGCCGTCTTTGACTTTGCGTGCGATAGCGCGGACGTCGTCGGTGATCTCGGTGCGTGAGCCGTAATTGAGTTCAAGCGCCAAGGTCATGCCGGTGTTGTCTTGGGTCAGCGCGACGGTCTGGTCGAGCTCGTCAAGGACCTGTTGGGGGAGCCCATCACGGCGACCGATCTGTACGAAACGGATGTTGTTTTTATGTAGCTCGCCGCGCTCGGCGATGAGGTATTCGACATAGAGTCCCATGAGGAAGTCGATCTCATCTTGGGAACGTGTCCAGTTTTCGGTGGAGAAGCTGTAGAGGGTGAGGACTTCGATGCCGAGTTCGGCGCACTGGGTGACCAGGGGCCGAATACGTTCGCCGCCGGTGCGGTGGCCGAAGGTCCGGTCTTTGCCTTGCGCCTGC
>JAJDCT010000420.1 GCA_029260695.1 Phycisphaeraceae bacterium | reverse complement strand
CGATGCTCTCGGTTTTTACGACATCCAAAAAAACGACCGGCCCCACCAGGATCCAGCCCGATCAGACCGTTGAGGTTGCCCGGGGTTCAGGCTCATTCAAGTTAACGATGACGATCGTAGATGAAGGCTATCCCCACATCTCGTTTTATCCGTACGGTGGCGGCAGCAGCTTCGGCGGCGTCTACTTTGGACTCGGGGAGACCCTGCAACAGAAGGCCGCTGACCCCGCGGTTGAGATCGATCGGCTAGCCGAGTCGAAGAAGACATTGGAGAACGCAAGTCGGAACACACTTAAGCCGCAGACATCAATCACGGTATCTTTTAATCAGACGCCATTGGAAAACGCTGTTCATGCGGTTCGCGGCTCGCTGGATGTGCCGTTATTTATTAATTGGCCTGTCGTTGAGCTCGCAGGAATCAATCGGGCCGATCCGGTGACATTGTCGCGTACCAAAGCGCCTGCGGATGTAATTTTATTAAAAGTCCTTGAGCAAGCATCCGATGGTGGGCCGCTAGACGCCCCCGCTTTCGAGATGATTGACGGGGTGCTAAATGTAAGCACCGTGCGCGAAAAACTGAAAAGTGATGCGGATACACGGGTGTATGATATCCGCCACCTGCTGTTTGCCGCCGATGCTCAGTCGATGCCATTGGCGCCGCGCGCCGACGGTACGATTCCCGAACGACCCGCTAAGGCGAAACCGTCACGCGAAGAGCTGGTCGGTCAGATCGCCACGTTGATTCGCGAAACCGTTGGCTACTACAAAGAGTGGGAAGCGAACGGCGGCGATATCAGTTCGATTGAAGAGTCGAACGGCAACCTGATCGTTAAGACATCATCAGAGAATCATGAGGGCATCAAGAGCTTGCTGTCTCAGATTGGTGAAGCCAGAGACGTACAGATCAGTATCGAGTCCATGTTCCTGATTCTGCCCGACGGGACCCTCGAAGCGTCGGGCGTTGGCCCGGGATTCACCGAAACCGATGAAGGCGTGCGGATCGCGTTCCTGGATGACCGATCGGTCAACACGATCAAGCGGGCGGCTGGAAGTCATGCTGATTCGCTGACCTTGGCCGCCCCGCGCATCTTGCAAATCAGCGGTCAGCCCGCACACGTCCTAGTTAGTCAGGACACCCATTACATCGCGGATTATGAAAAATCAGATGAAGGCGGAGCTTACGAGCCCGTGTACCAAACCGTGGCCGAGGGCGTCCGCCTCAATGTGCAAGCAACCGTTAGTTCCGACAGGCGACAAGTCACCGCAACACTTCGGCCGAGCGTGAGTAACGTCGCCCATCCCGTCAAGAAACGCCTATGGGCGGATAGCCCGGCTGATAAGAAGCTGTACATCGAGACCCCGGAGGTTACGAAAGCTGAACAATTCATCACGGTGTCGATGCCGGATCGAGCCGCTTTGCTAGTCGAGGTTGGCCGTGTGTCGGGACCGATGGCCGGGGCCGATATCCCGCAAGATGAGGTTGAGGAAGGCGTCGAACGGCACGTCTACATGCTCATCAAGCCGACCATCATCCTCGAAGCAGCAAACGAAAACGCGGCTCCTTAACCCCGGGGCTATGTCGGATCATTATCCAACAGATCCGGTCGACGCTCTTCTGTCCTTCTCCGGGCCTCCGCTTCGCGCCAGGCTTCGATCTTTGCATGATTGCCACTGAGCAGTACATCGGGGGCGTCCATCTCTTCCCATGTTCTTGGGCGGGTGTAGTGGGGGTGGTCCAGCAGGCGTTTGGCGCCGGGTGAAAAACTATCCTGATGGGCGGAGTCCTGGTGGCCTAGTGCCCCCGGAAGTAAACGAACCACGGCGTCGATGAGGGTCATGGCCGGCAACTCACCGCCGGATAAGACGTAGTCCCCTACGCTGATCTCGCGGATGGGGGCGAGCTTCTCGATGACACGCTCATCAATCCCCTCGTAGTGGCCGGCGATCATCAGGAGGCGTGGCAGTTGTGCGAGTTCTTCGACGATGGGTTGGGTGAGGGGTTCGCCTTGGGGGGTCAGAAGAATCCGTGTCGCGGGGCGGTCGTCCATGGCCTCGACAGCCTGCACCGCATCCCAGACGGGTTGGCATTGGATGACCATGCCGGGGCCGCCGCCGAAGGAGGGCTGGTCGACCTTCTGGTGTTTGTTGTCCGCGTAATCGCGGAGGTTGGTGACGTGGTAGTTGGCGACGGGGGAGCGCACATCGTCCGGGTCGGCGGGATTGGTGATGGGTTCCGCGGCGCGCTTGAGGATGCTCGAGCCGAGCACGCCAGCGAACATCTCGGGGAACAGGGTGAGGACGTCAATGCGCATAAAAAAACCGTTAACGATTGGGTGTCAGCCCTTAGCCATGCAGGCAAAAGCTGATAACCGATGGCTAACGGCTTGGGTATGTTCAGGCCTTTTTGGCGGCTTCGATCACGCCCGCTTTTTTGAGCAGTGCTGCGACGGTCTCGCTGGGTTGGGCGCCCACGCCCAGCCAGTACTTGACGCGCTCTTCGTTGCACTTGAACTGGACCGACTCGTCCTTGTTGGCCGGGTCGTAGGTGCCCAGTTCCTCGATCGGTCGGCCGTCGCGGGGGCTGCGCTGGTCGATAGCGTTAAGCCGATAGACCGGGTGATGCGTGCGTCCGAAGCGTTTGAATCGCAGTTTGACCACAGTTAAACCTCTGTCCTGATTGGGGATAGACCCCTTTGTGAGCCGCCGACACCCACCGTGCCGATCCGGCGAATCGGGGATTGTAGCCGATTTGGAGGCCCCGGCCAAACTGTGGGTAAGAGGATACAGGGCGGGGGGTCAGCGCCCTTCCAGCAGCCGCTGGCCCAGGAAATCGTTCAGATCGTAGATTTCGGTGATCTGGTCGACCACGGCCTGGATGTCGTACTCGATTCGAATGAACTCGACAGAGTCTTCGTTGAGGATGGCGTAACTGGCGCGGGGGTCGCGGTCGCGGGGCTGGCCGACGCTGCCTGGGTTGACGATGACTTTCTCTCGCTCGGAGAAGGTGTGTGACCCGCCCAGGTCTGCGGGGGGGTAGAAGTCCGGCTCATCGGTGAAAACGCCTGGGACGTGGGTATGCCCACAGAAACACCGCCCGTCGGTCCGGTCGAAGATCGACTGCATCTTGCTCGGCGAAGTCATCACATCATCCGGGAAGATGTATTCATTGATCGGCCGGCGCGGCGAGGCGTGGACCCAAAGCGCGCCTTCGGTCTTCTGCCGGATCAGAAGGTTGCCCAGGAACTCCCAGCGTTTTTTCTGTTTGACCGGGTCTGGCTCGAGCTCGAACTGTCGGCGTGTCCAGAACGCCGCCTGCTCCGCACTGGTATTAAAGCTGGTCGGCTCGTACAGGGCCGCGAAGTCGTGGTTGCCCATCAGCGCCCATTCGCACCGATCCATCACCACATCCAGGCACTCCAGCGGGTTCGGCCCGTACCCCACGATGTCGCCCAGGCAGACGATCCGCTTGATCTCGCGCTGGTCGATGTCGGCCATCACCGCCTTGAGGGCGACGAGGTTGGCGTGGATGTCGGAGATCAGGGCGATAGTCATGGGGCGGTAATCGGGTATCGGGTGTCGTGGTTCG
>JAJDCT010000419.1 GCA_029260695.1 Phycisphaeraceae bacterium | reverse complement strand
CTTCCATCACAAGTGGTGTTAAAGATTCGACACGCGGATCGTCGCGCGCATCTCATGCACGCCGTCGGGGGCGAGTGTGACCGCGTTTGGGCCGGCGTTCGCTGTCTCGATGCACACCATCTTCTCCCAGTCGTCATCTCCCAGGTCGCCCATCGACTTTGCTTTTTCTGACCAGGGGTTCCAGATAACGGTGCTTCTTGACCCGGTCTTATCGACCGTGATGCATCGGCCAATTGCCGGGTCCGTCAGGATGCAACTGGATTCGGTATCCAGATACACCCTGTCGGTCTCGCCCTCGAACCGGATGGGTCGATCGCCCTGGCTCTTACGTTTCTGCCCGTCAACTTTGTCGAGGTAGTCAACCCCGGAAAGCCCCACGATTTCGACCCGCCTGACGTCCGCAACGGTGAAGTAGGTGTGCAGCGCCGCCTCGAATGTCGCGGGTGAATCCGATGTGCTATGCACCGACAACGACATCGTAAGCTCGCTCGCAAACGTCACCCGGTAGCTGACGCGGTAGGGCCCGAACACAGCGTTGAGTTGCAGCGTAAGCGAGCCGTCTTTCTGTTGAACCTCCGCCAGTTCCCAGGGTGTGATCCTCGCGGGCCCGTGCGACGGCGCGGAGGTGTCGCTTGCATGTGGGCCGAACCACGGGAAGCAGATCGGCACGCCGCCGCGGATCGCTTTGCCTTGCCCGTACCCCGACGACCCGCTCATAAACAGCACCGGCTCGTGCCCCACCGGCTGGTAGTCCACGACATGCGCGCCGTGCAGGTAGACGCTGCCGGTACATGAGTCGGTATCGATCACCGCGCGGGTTAGTCCGCCGCCGCCGGGTTCAAATTCCAAAACGCCGGGGACCGCGAAACGTTCGTTCAGCTCGTTGGTTGCTTGAGTTTCATCCATGCCGGGATTCTATCGGATGAATGACCGCAGAGACACAGTGGCACAGAGAAGACACGAAGATGAGTTATCAGTAGCTTGCGCAGATACGAGTGGATCGCTTAGAGACAAGCCTTCCACATACACAGTGTCAAAGGTAAACACTGCATTAATGAACATCATCACACGATCAATCGTCGATAAACTCTGCAAAGTGCGCGCTCTGTGCGGGGACGACGTGGTCGAGGATGTCGTGGAGCACCTGGGCTGGGGAGTTCAGCGAGTCGATGTCGACGACCATGTCGTGGGGGTAGTGCTGACGGACCGGCGCGGTTTCCTGTTCGTAAACTTCCCAGCGGTGGCGGATGACCTTGGTGTCGGCGTCGTCGTGGCGGTTGGACTTCAGTGCCCGGCGGCGCAGGCGCTCGATCATCTCTTCTTCATCGTTGCATGTCAGATGGACGACGCTGAGGACATTGATGTAGTCGTCCATAAGCTTGGCCTGCTCGATGGTGCGGGGGATACCGTCGAGCAGGAGCAGGTCTTTGGAGGGTTTGTAATCGCCGATGACCGCGTGTGCTTTGATGTTCTCTGCCCACATCTTGACGGTGACTTCGTCGGGGACGAGCTCACCGCGGGAGCTGTATTCGTAGAAGATGCTGCCCAGCTCGCTCTTGATATTGAGGTTGCGAAAGACGTCGCCACAGGCGCAGTGGTAGAACCCGGGGATGGTCCCCAGAACCTTACCCTGCGTGCCTTTGCCAGCACCGGGTGCACCAAACAGAAGGATGGACTTATAACGCTCCATGTGTCAATTCCTGGTCCCGTTGTGAAAATGCAAAACTGCTCACCATTCAGGCCCAACGCACCATGAGGCCGTTGGAACGGTCTTTATAAGGCAAATGTGGGTCATCCGCACACTTGCATATCGCCCCAATATCTCCACACCTAAAATGGCCCGGAGGCCCGGTTAGTACCCAAAGAGATTCCCTAAGATTCTAAAGGCGAGCCGATCACCCGTAATCGGCCGTAACTCATTTAATATCAATCAGTAATCACGAATATCCCGGCAAAATCACGCTCAAATACCCTAAATTATCGTGGAATGATTCTAAGTTAACTTGAAAGCGTACTGGATTAGTACTAATATAGGCGCTGCAATTGGTCGTAATTGATAATCAGTATCAATTAATGTGGGTTAGCAGCTCTGGAGGCCGTATAGCGGGTTGAATGATGCTGAGTCTGACGCGAAAAACCGACTACGCGCTGGTGGCCTTGGCGTACCTGACGGGCCGTCGGGCCGAAGGTGCGGAGCCTGTCAGCGCCAAGCAGATCGCCAGTAAGTTTGGGCTGCCCCTGCCGTTGTTGATGAATATCCTCAAGGAGCTTGTGCGAGCCAGGGTGCTTTCATCCACACGCGGGGCTCATGGGGGTTACGCGTTGGCGGCCGAGCCTGGGCGGATCAAGCTGTTGGAAATTGTCACTGCGATGGAAGGCCCGGTCCGGCTGGCGCAATGCACCGACGGGCTGCCGGTGGTGGGCCAAGGCTGCACCTTATCCGAAGATTGCCCGATCCAGGGCCCGATCCGTTCGCTGCATCGGCGGATTAATCGTTTCCTCGGAGAGGTTACACTCAAAGACCTGTGGGAAGATCGGCTAGAAGAGGCCGACCATCCCCACCCGCGCAAGACCACGGCCGACGCCGCCTGCCACTGCCGGGCAACAAACGAAAAACACCCGGAATCACCCCCGGAATCACCTCCGGAACTATCCACAGAAACTTCCCCGTTGGCCCAGCCCGCGGGTGTTGAGATTTACCAAGGAGCATAAACCGATGGCGCTGAAGCTGCCGATCTACATGGACCACAACGCCACGACCCCCGTGGACCCGCGCGTGCTTGAAGCGATGCTGCCTTACTTCACTGAGAAGTTCGCCAACTCCGCCAGCCGTAACCACGAGTTCGGCTGGGAGGCGGAAGACGGTGTGAAGCTCGCACGCAAGCAGGTCGGCGATCTGATCGGCGCGGACCCCAAGGAGGTCATCTGGACCTCCGGGTCGACGGAGTCGAACAACCTGGCGATCAAGGGCGTCGCCGACATGTATAAGGACAAGGGCCGGCACATCATCACCGCGGTGCACGAGCACAAGGCGACGCTGGACCCGTGCAAGCGTCTGGCGAAGATGGGTTACGACGTGACCTGGCTTGAGCCCGGACCGGACGGGATCATCTACGCCAAGCAGGTCGCCGAGGCGATCCGCGAAGACACGATCCTCGTGTCGATCATGTGGGCCAACAACGAGATTGGCACGATCAACGAGCTGCCCCAGATCGGCAAGGTCTGCAAGGAAAAGGGCGTGCTGCTGCACACCGACGCGACACAAGCGGTCGGCAAGATCCCAGTGGATGTCAATGAAGCGGGCATCGACCTGCTCTCGGGTTCTGCGCACAAGATCTACGGCCCCAAGGGTGCGGGATTCCTCTACGTCCGCCGACGAAAGCCGCGCGTCCGGCTCACACCGATCATCGACGGCGGGGGGCACGAGCGGGGCATGCGATCGGGTACGCTCAACGTCACCGGGATCGTCGGGCTGGGCAAGGCCTGCGAACTCTGTCGGCTTGAGATGGTCGAAGAGACCGCGAGGCTTTCGGGCCTGCGCGACAGGCTAGAGAAGGGCATCACCAGCCAGCTCGAACACGCGGTGGTCAACGGTCATCTCACGAAACGGCTGCCACACACCACCAACATCAGCTTCCCCTACGTCGAGGGCGAGAGCATGATGATGGCTATCAAAGAAATCGCGGTCAGCTCCGGGTCGGCCTGCACCAGCGCATCGCTCGAACCCAGCTACGTCCTTAAAGCGCTGGGCCTAGGCGACGAGATCGCGCACAGCTCGATACGCTTTGGACTGGGACGGATCACCACCGAGCAAGAAGTCGACTACACGATCGAGAAGGTCGTCACGGCGGTGAAGAAGCTCCTGGACCTCAGCCCTCTGTACGAAATGGTCCTGGAAGGTATCGACATCAACGCGATCGAGTGGGGGGCGCACTAAACAGCAGCGTGCCCGAATCCTATGTCTCCGAACATGGGTCGGGACACAACCGCAACGGTACACGGTAGCGGTTGCAACCCCAGCGAAGGAATGGCTGGGCTTTGAAGAAAAAATACACCGGTAAACACAAACAATATTGGGAGCACCCCACCATGGCATACAGCGAAAAAGTACTAAGCCACTACGAAACCCCACGCAACGTCGGCAGCATGGACAAAGACGCCAAGAACGTCGGTACCGGCATCGTCGGCGCGCCGGAGTGCGGCGACGTTATGAAGCTGCAGATCCAGGTCGATGAGGCCACCGGCAAGATCATCGACGCCAAGTTCAAGACCTTCGGCTGCGGCTCGGCGATCGCCAGCTCTTCCCTGGCGACCGAGTGGGTCAAGGGCCGGACCCTCGATGAGGCTTTGGCGATCAAAAACACGCAGATCGTTCAGGAACTGAGCCTGCCGCCTGTGAAGATCCACTGTTCTGTTCTGGCCGAAGACGCGATCAAGAGCGCGATCCACGACTATCAGGAGAAGAACGGCCTGGACCACGACCACGCGGAAGCATCAGAACACACGAAGGCCTGATGACGTACAATGTCTGACTATCGATATGCAGCCGGCGGACCCCACCCCGGCTAAGCCTACGGAGTAACGCAACATGGGACTGACTATCACCGAGACCGCTGCACGCGAAATCAAAACAATCATCACCCAGCAGGAGCTCGACGCCGAGAACGTCCGGCTGCGTGTCGGCGTCAAGGGCGGCGGCTGCTCGGGCTTCAGCTACCTGCTGGACCTCACCGAGCAGCAGCGCGACACCGACGAGATGTTCGAGGAACACGACATCAAGGTCGTCTGCGACCCCAAGAGCTATCTCTACCTCAACGGCACCACCATCGACTTCAAAGACGAGGTCATGGGGCGGGGCTTTGTGTTTAACAACCCAAACGCGACTTCGAGCTGCGGCTGCGGCAGCAGCTTCACGGCTTAGACGCCGTCCATACCGAACAAGTCCAACCCAGGCCCACGCACTTAGTGTGTGGGCCTGTTCGTGCGCAAACTCAACAGAACAGTGTGCCACCTTCGGATCGATCACACCGATTCCATGCCGTGTCATAAGGATGACGATTAAGACCCGTGCCCATCTCCATGGCCCCCCCCCTGCAAAGCCGGGGGCGGAGAGAAATACTGCCACCCATGAATCAAGCAGAATCCGTATCACACAAGCCATCGTAAAGACACACATGACCCAGGCTACCCCTAAAGGAAAGCTCGAAGCCCGCGCATAAAAAAAGACGACCCGCCCATATCTGGGCGGGCCGCTTCAGCGTTCAAGCATCCCTCCGTAGGATGTTTTGAAACCTAATTAATCAGACAGGGTCATCGGCGTCGGCCCATCATAACAAAGGCACCCAGGGCCAGCAGACCCAGCGATGCGGGCTCGGGGACTACTGTGATCCCGATCCCCCCAACGTCCTTCTTGGCGATGAATGCCGAGGTCCCCAACTCGCTGAGGGTCGTGAGTGTGTTGTCGAAAGTCACCGACACCTTGGTCGCGCCGTTGACGAACGGGACGTTGTTGTCGATCAGCGCCTGCTCGATGTCCACCGAGAGGAAGCCAGCCCACGCACCGTTGACCAGAGGCCCGGGCCCGTCGGTGATCAGGTCGAAGTCGCCGTTGGAGGGCGTAAACGTCATCGCGGTGGAGATGTTGATCGGGTTGATCCCCACGCCGTCGACTTCGGTGATATCCAGGAAGAAGTTCGCGGTGACCGCGGCGAACGCGGTGCCGGACAGCCCGGTCAGCGTAAAGTCGCCCGCCTCGTCAAACTCAATGGTGTCGATGAAATTGCCCGGCAGCGACATCATCATGAGCGTGAGCGTGCCATCGGTGGTGTCCACCCCGGCGGCGCCGGTCGCAAAGGAGTTGAACGAGACCGGGTTGAAGTCTAGGGAATCGCCCGCGACCGTCGGCGCGCCATAGAGCGGCGTCGGGTCCGTGCCGGAGTCCTCGGTCACCTGCGAGAACATCACCGTGGAACCGGTGAAGTCGCCGTAGTTGATCGGTACCGCGACAGCAGGGTTCGTGTACGCAAACAGAACGACCGTAGAGATCGCCGCTGTCGTCAGTCCGGGTCGAATAATCATCGGATCTTTCTCCTCACCATTCGTTACTGCTACGCGCTCGCTGGGCGATCCGCGTTGCTCACCCTGATCTTATCATATCCCCTTGGACTCCCTCCAGAGTCCCTATACTGCTATATGTTATAGCTTCACCCATTGATTGCAAGCGTTATTATGGCTACAGACGGATATTCAGCATTTTTGTAAGTGTAGAGAAAATAGTCAGTTCACAGCCCTTTGCAGCTATTCAGTACCCACTATGGGCCAAGATCAGTCCCCCTACGCCTCCCGAGCCGGCCTGAAGCTTCGTGCCGCCCTCGAAGCCTTCGATCTCGATGTCACGGGGTTCACCTGCGCCGACCTGGGCTGCTCGACAGGCGGGTTCACCGACTGCCTGCTGCAGCAAGGCGCAAAGCACGTCTATGCCGTAGACACGGCCTACGGCGAACTGGCGTGGAAGCTCCGCCAAGACCCGCGCGTTACCGTGCAGGAACGGTCTAACGCATTACACCTCAAACCCTTAGCAACCTGTGACCTGGTGACTGTCGACCTGGGTTGGACCCCACAACGGCTGGCGATCCCCGCCGCGTGTCGTTGGCTGGGGGACAATCCCGCCGGCCGGATCATCACCCTGATCAAACCACACTATGAGGCCACGTCCGACGCCTTCGCCGCCGGCCGAAAGGGCAAACTGGACGATGCCCAGGCCCTGAAAACCACCGAATTAGCTCTCCAAAACCTGACTGACATGGGATTTACCGCGACCAAGCCCATCACCTCTCCGATCCGCGGAGGCAAAGGGAAAAATCTGGAATACCTGGCACTGGTGAGACCGACCTGAAATCTGGCACTGCGGCCCAAATCGATCGGTGAAGGCAGACTTTTTATCCCAAAAGAGGCAGATAAGGGTTGCAAACCTCCTCAAACCGGTATACTTATATATTAATGAGGGCGATTGTTCCGGCTCTCTGGTATAATAGTTCTAGGCAGGGCACTGAGATAGCCTACATGATGGATAGATTTGGGCGGCCCACCTATCATTATTTATGCCAACGTATGCGAATTGAAATGTAATTTTGGAATCAGGGATTAGCTGACTGGTGCGGCCGAGTACGGCGGTAAGTCGGTAGGATCTGAATCCGACTTCAAGTGGTCAAGAAATAGACTCAGCTGATCGAATCAATCAGAGAAGGATTTGCAATGCAACGAAACGTAAAGGCACGCAAGGGCTTCACCCTCATCGAACTCCTGGTGGTGATCTCGATCATCGCCTTGCTTGTAGGGATACTCTTGCCGGCACTGGGCGCGGCACGGAAGAGCGCGCAGCGCGTCAAATCCCTGAGTAATGTCCGGCAGATCGGCACCGCGATCTTCGGGTACGGTACGTCTAACAAAGACTTATTTATCCCAGGCAGGACGCCGTATGATGCCGTATTGTCCACCCGTGCGTGGTCCCCGGCGTCGATCGGCGGCGGCCCCAGCGGTAAAAAGGGGTGGATCTTCTCTTCTCTGCTGCTTGATAGCAACAATCTCGGCTCAGCCGAGGCCTTTGTTTGCCCGTCTCTGGATGCGACTCGACTCGAGTTTCTCACCGATGACTACAACGACGACACAACCTTCTTTGAAGGGCATGCCGCCGCGTTGTGGAACGAGGTGCAATACGGCTACAACGCAGTATTCATGTCGGGCATGGGCCGGGATCTGTCGGACTCGCTTGCCAAGGGTGTGGCCATCAACGCTAATTCATGGAGCAAAAAAGCTTTGCTCCAGTCCAGCATGGACGCTCCCCGCAGCTCCAGCGGCACGATCGTGCTGGCCGACTCCAAGAACTACGCCGCTGAGCTCGGTGGCGGAGGCAATGGCTGGCAGAAAGGCGATATAGGCGGGATCGGTTACCTCTTCCCGGCAGATGATCCTATTACTTCGCAAACCGGCTTTACCGACGCTCGGCACCAGAACTCGATCAACATCTTCTATGCCGACGGCCACGGCGCAAACATCAAGGTCACTGACACCGATCACCCCTATAGTCAGAGTGAGCTGACCAATGTCGAAACAGGGACGCCCGACGAACTGAGAAACAATCTATGGGATCTGAACTGAGGTAATGGCATAGCCCGCCAGGCTTTCTGGCGAGCTCCCAGCCCGGTGGCGGGTGAAGATACCCGTTCCCAAGTCGAAATAATGTCATAATTGTCATTGAATCGAAGACGCATTGACGTACAATTAAACCGGTTTGCTGATTGGATGAGGCCGCAACCATCGCGGCGAGAAACGTGGCGTCACATTGTATATGAGACGCTGAAATGACAGGCCGAGCTGGATTACTTTGATAAAGACTGTGGCGTACGCAGTCTGCCTAACGGCAATACATGTCCCCGGACATACTTAATCAACATGTGCTGGATTTTTGGGTAATTTTAGGAGGAGATGGATGATGAACAAATTAGCAATAGGTACTTCGCTCTCAGCCGTGATGCTGATGTCGGCATCGGCGTTCGGGCAGACTCTGTTCTCGGAGGACTTTACCTCCGACGTGACGGCGAGCTGGACCGTCAACGTCAGCGGCGCCACCGACAACGCGGCGGATTTTTTCTTTGATTACTCGACGGTTTCGGGTGTCCCCGCCGCCCCCAACTCAGATCCCCTTGAGACAGAAACTCGTGGGATGCAGCTGCGTGCCAATGAGTTCTTCAACGCATTCGGCGGCTTCAGCGTCTCGCCCACCGGGCTGGACCTGGGCACAGGCGACTACACCATGAGCTTCGACTGGTGGGCCAACTCCATCGGCGGGTTCCCCATCGGCGGCAGCGGTTCGACCCAGACATCGACCTTCGGCGTGCTGACCTCCGGTGCCGTTTCAAACGAGTTCGGGGCCAACGTCGATGGCGTCATGTTTGCCGCCACCGGTGACGGCAACTCCAGTGCCGACTACAGGGCCTACTCTTCGCAGGTCAACTTTTCGCACCAGTCCGCACCGAACGACCCTGCTGACCCCCTGTCGGATCCGGATACCAATCAGACTAACGGCGTCGATGTGTACTTCGCACCCGACGAAGACCCCGCTCCGTTTGGCAGCAACCAGCGTAACAACTCCAACCCCTACTACGCCCAGTTCGGCGGTGTCGCCGCGCCCGCCGCACAGCAGGCGCTGTTCCCCGGCACGCAGGACGCGACCCTCACCAACGTCGGCTCCGCCGCCTTCGCCTGGCACGAGGTCGAGATCACCAAGGTCGGCAACGTTGTGACCTGGTTCGTGGACGCACTGCCCATCGCACAGGTCGACACCACCCTCTTCGCCGCAGGCACGCCGTTCGGAAGCTCGGCCCCGACCGCGGGGACCAACATCAGCTTCGGGCATCACGACGTCAACGGCGGCTCGTCCAGCGACCCCAACGCCTCTTCGCTGCTGTTCACCCTGATCGACAACATCAAGGTTGAAGTCGCGTCTGCCCTGCTCATCGGCGACCTGGATGCCGATGGCTTCGTCGGCATTACCGACCTGAACATCGTCCTGGGCGTTTGGAATACCAATGTCACCCCAGGCAGCCTCTTGGCGGGCGACCCCTCAGGTGACGGCTTTGTCGGTATTGAAGACCTCAACGTGGTTCTGGGGAACTGGAACGCCGGGACACCACCCACTCCGGGTTCTGTTGTTCCCGTGCCCGCTTCTCTAGCCCTGCTGGGGCTGGGCGGCTTCGAGATGCTGAGGCGCCGCCGCTGAATGTAAGACCATAGCTGTGTGACTGGGAGGCAACTACCCTTTCACACCAGCACAACATTTTTGGTGTTTAGACACCCAGACCGGGCACCCCCCACGGTGCCCGGTTTTTTGATGGGACACAGAAGTCGGGCCTGAGGCCCCCTACACCGTTGGCTCCCCGGCCGCCAGCGAGACCGCGTACAGCACCCACCCTAAATGGGCCATGCCAGGGAGACGCGGAGAATTCTAAAATGATGCCGCCAATCGCTTTGACTCAGACATAGCCTGTCGGCTGACTAACCTTGAGTTTATTCCGAGGGACCGACGCCTATGCCTCCTCATTTAGCCATTCTGCCCATTTCCCCCAAACGCCGGCCAAGTGGATCAATAGGCTTCTGGATGGTGGGCTTTTTATGCTATTAATGCAATGATTATGCAATATTACCTTGACTAAGTAGGCTTAATCGGGTAAATATTAGATATATCGTTAGTGTTGATGGCGTAGGTTTTAGATGGTAGGGAGATTGCCTTTCAATCGGTGGGCATTCTAAGAAATATGAATCCGCAAAGTATTTCGCTTTGCACGGCAATGTGTGTTTATTCGTGTCTTGTGACTGACACGCACTTTTGAGTCTATCTTGTTTTCTATCTTAGGAGGATCCAGAAATGAAGAAGATTGCTTTTAGTTTGGCGGCCCTGACGGCTGCGGTGACCGTCTCTTCGGCGTCGGCGGCGACGTTGTATTCGGACGGTCTGGACGACCTGCTGGGCGTGACGGTTTCACAAGGTGCCGACACCACAGTAAGTATCGTTGACTACGGTGCCGGGTTCAGCGTCCCGAATCCGTTGACCACCCCGGTCATCCGCACGCACGTCGAGGCCCCGCGTACGGTCGCTGGCTCTGGCGCAACCACCGGCGTGCTGTTCACGGCTAATGACTCAGGGTTCCCAGGCGGAGCCGGTGCTGGCACCGCGGCGAATATTCTCTACGGCGCAGCCCCGATCGCCTTCTCAGGCACCTACACCGTTTCCTTTGACATCTACCTGAGCATCGGCAACGGCGTCACCGAGTTCTTCCCATCGGCTGGCTCCACCGAATCGCTGCTTTACGGCGTGGGTCGCTCTACGACCGCCGCGCTGGGTCGGTTCAACCGCACAAGCACAGGCGACGGCATCTGGGGCTGGGGAACGGTTGAGAACGGTTTTGGTACCGAAGATCACGCCATCTTCCAGGATGGGGTCGAGCTGGCCGACTTAGGCGACACCCAGCCTGGCGAGGCTTTTCCCTTCAACCAAGCGTTCCCTGCTCCTGTAGCAGGTGGCCCAAACAGCGCACCCGCCAACTCCTGGACACAGGTCGACATCGGCGTGCTGGATCTGGGCAACGGCCTCTCGCGAGTCGATGTGGCATACAACGGTATCGTCTTCTTCCAAAAGGCCGTGCTCAGCTCCGAAGCCAATGGTTTCGCGATGGCCGGCTACGGCGATCCGTTCGGCTCGATCTCTGATCAGCCCGACTTCCAATACGGCATCGTCGACAACCTCGTCGTCACCGATACGGTCGTACCCGAGCCTGCGTCGATGGCATTGCTCGGCCTGGGTGGCCTGGCCATGCTGCGTCGTCGTCGCTGAATCGTCGCGACTAAGTTAAGACAACCTCACACGGCCGCTCACCCCACGGTGAGCGGCCGTTTTCATTGGCACAGCCCCTCATTCCTACCACCCTCTAACAACCGATTTCACTCAAACACGGGTGGTTTCCCCTTGCTTTATTCGGCCCCCGGTGGATATCCTAAAGGTGTTTCCCCGGGCCAAATTCACT
>JAJDCT010000418.1 GCA_029260695.1 Phycisphaeraceae bacterium | reverse complement strand
GACATATTTTTTCAGCACGGCCGCGACGCCGTCGTCGTCGTTGGCGGGTGCGATGACGTCAGCGATCTGCTTGAGCTGGCTCCAACCGTTTTCCATGGCGACGCCGAGCCCGGCCCAGCGGACCATGCCCAGGTCGTTGTCGGCATCGCCGATCGCCATCACTTGCTCGCGTGGGACGCCGTATTTTTCGGCGACGAGTTTCAGGCCGTTGGCCTTGTCGACCTGCTTGTGTACGAGCTGGATCAGGTAGTCGTCGCTGATGAGGATCGCGATCTGATTGGCGAATTTTTTACGGACGCCCTCGTGGATCGGACGGAGCTTTTCGGGGGGTGCCAGCAGCATCAGCTTGGTGACCGGGACCGTCAGGAACGCGCTCAGTGGGCCGACGAAGTCCGGGCTGAAGTGCTTGCTGGTTTCGGTGGGCAGCTTGTCGTCGACGTGGTCGGTGTACCACTTATCCAGCACCTCGACGCTGATGACCACGTCCGGGTCCATCTTGCGGGCGAACTTAACGATTTTTTTTGCAAGCGCAACGGACATCGGCTGGTGGAAGACGTGCTTGCCGCGCGGCATATCGTGGACGAGTGCGCCGTTGTAATTGACCTGCAAGGTGTCCAGCGCCAGACGGTGGTAGATATCCCTGACGCTCCGTGGCGGCCTGGCCGAGGCGAGGACAATGTGGACGCCGCGGTTGGTCGCCTCGGCGATGGCGCTGGCGTTGGCGGTGCTGAGGCGCTTGTTGGACCTTAACAATGTGCCGTCCAGATCGATCGCGACGAGTTTGATAGGCCCGGCGGTGATAGGCCGGTCGGGCTCATGGCTTGTCATTGAATCATTCTCGCGCTCGCCTTTGGCAATAAGGGGGATAGAATAGCCCTAAACCCCCCCCACAGATACCGGCAGCACCCATGACACCTACCACGCTGAACCAAAAACCGATCAACGACGCCAACCGCCTGGGCCTGGACTACCGGGCCGAGGCCGAACGATTCGCGTACACCGGGCCGATCATCGACATCCACACGCACATCGGCACGCCCGATTCGGCACGGCTGTATTCCGAAATCGCCGAGCTCTTTGGGGTCGTCAAAACCGTCTCGATGACCAAGCTCGAAAACATCGACGCGGTCACCGAGGCGATGAGTACCGAGGACCGCTTGGGTGCGGATCGTATCGAGTTCATCGCGGTGCCTAATTACGAGGCCGCCCACGAGCCGGGGACGTTCACAACGGACTGGCTGTATCGGATGGAAAAGTTCCGTGAAAAGGGGTGCCGGATCGTCAAGTTCTGGGCCGCCCCACGGGGCCGAGACCTGCACGACGAAGCCTTCCATATGGATTCGCCTACGCGCAAAGAGAGCATCCAACTCGCCTACGACCTGGGCTACCGCATCTTCATGACCCACGTCGGCGATCCCGACACCTGGTTCGCCACCAAGTACACGGACGCCAGAAAATACGGCACGAAGGCGGATCAGTTCAAGCCGCTTGAAGACCTGCTGGATGAGTACCACGACGTGACCTGGATCGGTGCGCACATGGGCGGGTCGCCGGAGGACCTGGACTTCGTTCAGGGGATGTTGGACCGGCACCCGAATTATGTTTTGGACACCTCGGCGGCGAAGTGGCAGGCCCGCGAATTGAGCAAGCACCCCGACCGCTTCCGCGCGTTTTGTGAACGCAACCCCGGCCGGGTCCTCTTCGGCACGGACATCGTCGCCAACGATAAGAACCTCGACTTCGACCTCTATGCCAGCCGGTACTGGACCCTGCGCACCCTCATCGAGACAAACTACGACGGGCAGAGCCCGATCGTCGACCCGGACCTGTCGATGGTCGACCCGTCATTGGACGAAAAGTCTACCGCCGACTTGCGCGGTGCGGGGATCAGGGGCGAGGCTCTGGCGTCGGTTTATCTGGGTGCCGCCGATAAAGTGCTGGGCTGAGCCGGGCGCGGGAGATTGCGGTGCGGCACGGCCGATTGTGCCTGACCCCTTGGTGGCACACCCACAATTTCAGAGGGTATTCTGGGATTTAATGCTTGACAGGACGAGCCGGTGGTATTAATGTTCTATTAAGTATTTTCAGCGATCCCCTCGCTGACATTCAGGGACTATAACAATGAACCGCGGGCTGCTGGGCACATTGATCCTCATGAGTAGGGAGAGATTGATGGCACGCCTATGGCATGGTGCGCGCGGGTTGAGGGTTTGCCGGGTGGCCGGTGATCGGCGTAGCTCAGCATGCGGGCTGGCATGGTTGTCGTGCCGGTTGAACATGCGCAGGATTCACGCGCCGCCCCTGGGTATAGCCGATGAGTTTTTGTGTATCCCACCCCCGGTGCCAGCCGGTGATCCGGGTTTGATATGATTTCGATGTTGCACGAACCGTTACCCCGAAGCAAAGCAAACGGAAGAAGGGTCGTCATGGTCAATGAGTACGCCTCGCAGCGAAACGACGTCGGCAGCCATCCATCGGGGCACCGACAGGCCCTGCGATGCGACGTGTTACCTCCTGGCGACGGGGCGCAACCCGGGCTGGAGCCGCTTGAGCCCAGGCTGTTGCTGTCCGGCTCGTTCAGCGCCCAGTTCGTGCCGGTGGATAATTCCGCGGCACTGAGTGGATACAACACATACGACCTGCAGGTATCAGCCGATGTCGACTGGAGGGCTGCGTCGCTGTTGCTCGAGCTGACCCAGGGGTCGATCTACCAGGATCCCGCGGGCATCGACCGGGCGTCGAACCCCGTACTTTTCAGCACCTTCCCGGGGCTTGAGTTCGATACCTATGTTGCTGACAATGGCAGCCCGTCAATCATAATTGGACGCGCCAACGATGTCGGCGGCGATGAGTTCCAGTTCGACACCACTGAGATAGATATCTCCTGGGGCAATGCCACGACGGATGACATCGGCACCGAAATCATCGGCCGGGTCACCCTCTCCGACGACGCCGCCGGGAGCCTGGGACTAAGCGTGCGCGGCGAGAACCCATTTGATAGACTCGCCGCCTGGGATACGTTTGCCACCGGTGATCTTGTCAACCTCACGCCCGCCGCACCCCGCCCGAAATTGCCGCCCCCGCCGCCGCCACCGCCGACCGGGTCGGTAGACTTCGGCGTCCGGTTTGTGGAGGTAGACAACACCGGGGCACTCAGCGGGTTCAAGACCTTCGACCTGCAGGTCAGTACGGATGCCGATTGGACAGCCGCCGCGATGCTGATCGAGCTGACACGCGGTTCGATCTATCAGGACCCTGCCGGCAGCAACCTGGCACCGGCTTCCGGGGCCGTGGATTTCTTCCCCACGCTTGAGTTCGACAGCTACGTCGCGGGGAACGGCCACACGATATCGATCATCGGTGCCGCCGGGGATGTCGGAGGCAATAAGGCCCAGTTCGATACCACCGAGATCGACGTTTCATGGAGCAACTTGGCACCTGATGACTTTGGGACCATCGTGATCGGCAGGGTCACGGTGTCAGACGATGCCGCAGGAATCGTACGGGTCGCGGTGGCCCAAGCGGATAATTTTACGACTCTCAGATCATCAGAAGCGTTCACGGACGGCAACCTGATTACGGGGGAATCCTTCGTCCCGCTACCGCCGGCACCGGCACCGATCACCGCCGAGTTCGTGGAGATCGGCAACTTAGCGGTCACGAACGGGTTCAAAACTTACGATCTGCGGATCACGACCGAGGCCGACTGGATGGATGCGTCGTTGCTGGTTGATCTGACGGAGGGTTCGATCTTTCAGGATCCCGCGGGCTCGGTCCTGGAGCCGAACCCGGTGGCTATTACCGCATTCCCTACGCTTGAATTCGACACCTACCTCGCCGGCAGCGGCCGGCTGACGTCGATCGCCGGCGATGCCGACGGCGTAGACGGCAGTGAATTCATCTTCGGATCCAATCAGATCGACATCTCCTGGACCGGCCCCGGGGACGATGACACGGGCACCTTCAGCATCGGACAGATCACAATCTCGGA
>JAJDCT010000417.1 GCA_029260695.1 Phycisphaeraceae bacterium | reverse complement strand
GTGCCCTTGAACTCCTCGAAGATGATGTCGTCCATCTTGGATCCGGTGTCGACCAGTGCGGTGGCGAGGATGGTCAGCGACCCGCCGTTCTCGATGGCGCGTGCGGAGCCGAAGAACTTTTTCGGGCGCTGCAGCGCGTTGGAGTCCAGGCCACCGGTGAGGATCTTGCCGGAGTGCGGCATCTCCGAGTTGTAGGCCCGGGCCATGCGGGTGATCGAGTCCATGAGTATGACACAGTGGTCGCCGAACTCGACGAACCGGCGTGCCTTCTCGATGACCATCTCGCAGACCTGGACGTGGCGTTGGCTCTGCTCGTCGAAGGTCGAAGCGATGACTTCGACGTCCTCGGGCGTGTTGTTCTTGAAGTCGGTGACCTCCTCGGGGCGCTCGTCGATCAGCAGGACGATGACCTTGGTATCGGGGCTGTTGACGATGATGGAGTTAGCCATCTTCTGGAGCAGGACGGTCTTGCCGGTGCGTGGGGGTGCGACGATCAGGCCACGCTGGCCCCGACCGATGGGGGTAACCAGGTCGACGATCCGCATCTCGATGCCTTCGGGATCGGTCTCAAGGATCAGCCGCTGGTAAGGGTGCAGCGGGGTGAGGTCTTCGTAGTTCTTGACGTCGTTGAGGTGGTCGGGGTGGTGCCCATTGACCGCATCCACGCGGAGCAAGGCAAAATACTTCTCAGACTCTTTGGGCGGTCGGATGGTGCCCTGAACGACGTGCCCGGCCTTGAGCCCGAACCGGCGGATCTGCGAAGGTGAAACGTAGATATCGTCGGGACAGGCGAGGTATGAATACTCGGGGCTTCGAAGGAATCCAAACCCGTCGGGCAGGACTTCCAACACGCCGTCGCCGTACATCAGCCCCTGCTTCTGCGTCTTGATCTCGAGGATCTTGAAGGTCAAGTCGTGCCGCGGCAGTGTGGCGGCATCGGCGATCCCTTCTTCCTTGGCGACCCCAAGCAGCTCGTCCAGGTCCATGGCCTGAAGTGTGTGAACCGTGATGTCGCTCTTCTTGGCCTGCTCGTAACGGCGTTGCGTCTCGGCGTCGAGCTGCTCATCCGTCTGCGGGCGATGCTTGGGTGGCTCGGCCTTCTTGGCTTCGGGGGCCGAGCCTTTGGTCTTGGGCTTGGGCTTGGCTTCGACATCAGCCGCCTCGTCGGCCTTGGCCTGTGGCTTGGCCTTCTTGGTGGTGCGTTTCTTCTTAAGCTTGGGCTTGACGTTTTCTTCCGTGGCCATATGCGGTTCGATCCTAAACGGGGTAATGGGGTAGATGCGGTCGGTCTGAAGCCTTCCGCGGCGGGGTTATTTCGTCTCAAATAAGGTTATGCCAGACAACCAAATCCAGCAGATGGTTATTCGCGCAGCGTGTGCGGGTAATGGATGACTTAGTACGGTGTTGGGGTTGGATACTTAATATGGATCGGATGTTCAAGGCGGGGGGCTCGGCTGACAACCCGGTGTGGCTTCACCACACGAATTGAGCCGGTGAAGCGTCAGGGAATAATCTGGGAAAGAACGCGGCGGGTCTGTTCCAGGCAATGGGCCTCATCCGCGTCGTTGCTTATGACATAATCGGCCCGCTGACGCTTAATGTCAAGCGGCATCTGACTTTTATCTCGACGGCTCAGCTCCTCGGCCCCCCAGCCCCGTGTCGGGCTGACCCTCTCCAAGCGTGTCTGAAAAGAGGCATCGACAAGGACCAGGGCATCGCACTGCTGATCTATGCCCGTTTCCAGCAGTAATGGACAGTCTTCGACGACCGCCCGTGTTTCCGGCAGGGCCAACGCCTCTTGCTTGAGTCCCTCCCGCCGGGCATGAACGCGAGGATGGATCAGGGCCTCCAGGCGCTTGAGCTCTGACGAGTCAGCAAACACGATCCGGGCCACTTCTGACCGGTCTACCTTCCCATCGGGAGTCAGGACTTTATCCCCCCACCACACGACGATCTGACGCTTGATGTCCGCCTCCTCAAGCGCGTCTCTTGCTAGAGCGTCCGCGTCTATCACCACACACCCCATCGACGCCATTTGGTTGGCAACCAGGCTCTTGCCCGAGCCAGGGCCTCCCATCAAGCCGATTGTGGGTCTATTTATGCCGGCCATCTGCCTCGCCCTTATTGACGTGTATCTGTCAATCCTTGCTCGATCCGCCATTGAATCGCACAGTGCATTGAGGGGCCAACCCTTGGATCGGCTTTCCCCAAGTGCCTATACTCTATAGTACTAGAGACGCGGGTTGTCACACCGGGCTCGGGTTTATTAGACGATGCCGCTGCCCCGGAGTCCACACACGGATAGGCAAGACGATCGCCGTGAGATGCCGTACCGCGGGGCACCCGGCACACAACAGCAGCCATGATTCAAGTGCGTGCGGACTTGCCCCGGCTGCCAATAGGCTCCATAATTCGGCAACCCGCAGCGTTTTACCCCCCCACCCACCCACCGCACAAGGCGGGCGACCCAATACGAGGAACGGATGGCCCGAAAAAGACGCCAACTTGGTGAGATCCTCAAACGGTGGGGCCTCATCGATGATGAGAAACTCGAAGAAGGATTGAAAATTGCTCAAGGTTCGCGCAAGCGGATCGGAGAGGTTCTCGTCGACCTGGGCTACGCCCAGCAGAACGACGTCGCCAAAGCCCTGGCGTCTCAGTTCGGGATGGAGTTTGTTGACTTGGATGAGCCCGATGTGGTCTCCAAAGACAACCTTGATCTGATCCCCACCGACCTGATCAAGAAGTACCTCGTGCTCCCGATGTCCAAAGAGGGCAACAAGCTCAAGGTCCTTGTCCACGACCCGATGGACCTCGCCCTGATCGACGACCTGCGGTTCCGGCTCGGTGGCGAGTTGGAGTTGGCGCTGGGTGCCAAGGAGAAGATCAAGGAGTACATCGACAGCTTCCTCTCCGAAACGCAGGCCTCGATCGACGAAGAGGTCCGCAAGATGACGATGGACCAGTCGTTGGACCGCGGGGCGTCGCTGGACGTGCACGTCGCCGGGGAAGACGACGAGGAAGCCAGCGGGGACGAAAACAAAGACGCCCAGTCCGCACCGATCATCCGCCTGGTCGCCGAGATCATCAAAGAGGCCGTCGTAACCCGGGCCAGCGACATCCACATCGAACCGTTCGCCAACCGTGTCCGCCTGCGCTACCGCGTGGACGGGGTCTGTATCGAGAAGGACGTCATCCCCAAGCGGACGCAGCAGTCGGTGATCGCCCGTTTGAAAATCATGTCCGGGATGAAGATCGAAGAGAAGCGCATCCCCCAGGACGGCCGTATTAAGATGAAGATTGGCGGGGAGGTCATCGACTTCCGTGTCTCGGCGTGCCCCGCGTACCACGGCGAATCGGTGGTCCTGCGTATCCTCCGCCCCGACGCCGCGAAGCTGGGCCTGAAAAACCTGGGCATGCAGGAAGACACGCTGGATACGTTCCAGAAAATCATCGCCCGGCCCAACGGCATCTTCCTGGTCACCGGCCCCACCGGTTCCGGTAAGACCACTACCCTGTATTCCGCTTTGTCCGAGCTGAACCGCCCGGACATCAAGATCATCACCGCCGAAGACCCGATCGAATACAACTTCAAGGGCATCAACCAATGCCAGGTCAATGACCACATCGGGCTGACCTTCTCGACGATCCTCCGCGCGATGCTGCGTCAGGCGCCCAACATCATCCTGGTCGGCGTGATCCGGGACAAGGTGGTCGGTGAGGTCGCCATCCAGGCCGCCCTGACAGGCCACATGGTATTCTCCACCCTGCACACCAATGACGCGCCTTCGGCCATCACCCGCCTGATCGATATGGGTCTCAAGCCGTTCCTGGTCGCCAGCTCGATCCAGGCCGTGCTCGGACAACGCCTGGTCAGGATCCTATGCGACCACTGCAAGGAGCCCGAGGAAAACCCCAACCCACGGCTGTTGAACCTCTGCGGCCTCTCCAAGAGTGACATCGAAGGGCAGACCATCTACAAACCTGTCGGCTGCACGCGTTGCGGCGGATCTGGGTACCGCGGCCGACGCGGGATTTACGAACTGATGGTCATGAACTCAGAAATCCGGGAGCTGGCTTTCAACCGCTCGGCGGTCAGCAAGATCCGGCAGGCCGCGGTCGCGTCTGGGATGCGCAACCTCCTGGGTGACGGCAAGCTCAAGATCCTCGAAGGCAAGACCACCCTCGACGAAATCGCCCGTATGACCCAGGTCGAGGGCACCGTCGATATCGAGGCGGATGACGGCGAAGACGATTCCCTGGTTGCCTAAAATATGAGGCAAGACACACCGCCGCACCCAGCGGCCCGCGGCGACGACTAGACGTGCCGGGACACGGCAACACCCCGGCCATCCCGGGAATATCCCGGCAAATACCGACATGAGGAGACGACCGTTTTGAGTTCCACTAGCGCTTCGGAAAGCACCGGCAAACGACCGCCGTCCACCATCCACATCGATCGGCTTCTGGACACCGTCGTCAAGCAGGACGCCAGCGACCTGCACCTGACGGTCAACAAAAAGCCCACGTTGCGCATCCGCGGCCGGCTGGTCGAGTTAAACACCAAGGTGCTCGAACCCGCCGACACCGTCGCCCTGATGAAATCCATCACCCCCGAACGCTCACAGAACGAGTTGCAGGAGGAAGGCGGGTCCGACTTCGGTTTCGCTTACGGCGACGCGGCCCGCTTCCGTGTCTCGGTCTTCAAACAAAAAGGCAATGTCGCCCTCGTTCTGCGGCAGATCCCAAACGAGCTGCTGCCGCTGGGTGTCATCGGCCTGCCCACCATCGTCAAAGACCTGATCCGTCGGCCGCAGGGGCTGTTCCTGGTCACCGGGCCTACCGGCTCGGGTAAGACCACCACCCTCGCCGCGATGATCAACGACATCAACATCACACTCGACCGGCACATCATCACCGTCGAAGACCCGATCGAGTACTACCAAACCCACAACAAGAGCATCATCAACCAGCGAGAGGTCGGCAACGACTGCCCCAGCTTCGCCGAGGCCCTGCGCCGCGCCCTGCGACAGGACCCGGACGTCATCCTCGTCGGTGAATTGCGAGACCTCGAGACCATCGAAGCCGCCATCCGCGCCGCGGAGACCGGCCACCTGGTGTTCGGCACCCTCCACACCAACTCCGCCGGCGGCACCATCAACCGTGTCATCGACGCCTTCCCCTCATCACAGCAGTCCCAGGTCCGCGTCCAGTTGGCAACATCTCTCATGGCGGTCCTGTGTCAGCAGTTGCTTAAGCGGATCGACAAGAAGGGCATGGTCGCAGCCTACGAGTTCCTCGTGGTGACGCCCGCCATCTCCAACCTCATCCGTGAGAACAAGACCTTCCGTATCGACTCGGCGATCCAGACCGGTAAGAAGTTCGGCATGCAGCTATTGGACGACCACCTCTGGGGACTCTACGAGAAGGGCTGGATCAGCATCGAAGACATGATCGACAAGTGCCGCAACCAGCCGTCCGTCATCGAAAAAATCAAGCGGGCCGGCCAGTCGATCGGCCGTGCCGAGCTGGACGAGGAAGATGTCGATACCTCCAAGGGCAACGATAAGAAGGATGCCTGAATCCTCAAGGTGATTTCCTGGCCTATCTACCAATGTAAAGAGGAGGCCATTCATTTTTTCAGGCAACATTCGTGTCTGATATCCCAGTTCAGGCTGGCCTTCCAACCTTTGGCTTGATTTCAATACAAGTAGCGATTGATACCCTAGCATGAGGTCTATTTGACTCGTAAATAGCACCGAAATCTTGGTGTCTTTTTCTATATTAACGCTTTTCCTGCTTGAATCTGAGATTACGGTCGATATAGTAAGTGTTGAAGGGGGTTTGCCCATTCTGATGAAAAACCCGTGCAAAGCGGGGGCTCAGTCGGCCGTCAGGATGAAAATACAGTGTCCTTGAGTCGAGTATCCTCAGGCTCAGCAGAAAGGCACTTGGAAATTGGACAACCGGAAAATGGCACAAAGCAGTTCGCCGTATCCCGCGATCTTCAATGACTCATCAAGTGATACGAGTGTGGCGGCGAGCCTGACCTAGGTATTTTGTTGAGGCCGATCGGGGACAACTGAAACTGTGTGTGCAAGGGCGACATCGCCCCAGCGCAAAAAACGACAGGGCACGAAACCATGGCCGAACAAACTAAAAGCTCTACACCCTCGCTAAGCGAATTGAAGGGCCGGCGGATCGGACGGGTCTTGACCAAGATGGGCAAGGTCACCCGAGATCAGGTCAACGAGGCCCTCGCGCTGCAGGAGCAGAAGCGGGCTCCGCTGGGCCAGTTGCTGGTCGAGTTGGGTTACGCCTCCCACGATGACATCAACCTGGCGCTGGCCGCCCAGGCGGGGATGGAGACGGTCAACCTCGAGGACTTCGATCTGGTCGAGGAGGTCATCCGCGAGATCCCCGCAGAGATGGCGATGGCCTACCAGATCCTCCCGCTGAGCCACGACAAGGAGACCAACACCCTGGTCGTCGCGATGAAAACCGCGGACAACTTCCGGGCCTTGGACGACCTTCGGCTGCTCATGGGGTTCAAGGTCAGTGCTGTGGTCGCACCTTCGGAACAGCTGGAAAAGCTGATCCAGACGTACTACGGCGATGACGAGGAGTCGCTGACCTCCCTGGTCGCTGAGTTGGCGGACGACCACGACCTCGAAGAGTTGGCCGACCGCGGCGAGTCGATCGACCTGCAAGACCAGATCGAACTGGCCGACGATAACCGCGTCAGGCGCCTGCTGAACCTGGTGCTGCTACAGGCGATCAAGGACAAAGCGTCGGACATCCACTTCGAGCCGTTCGAAGACGAGTTCAAAATGAGGTACCGCATCGACGGCGTGCTGTACGAAATGATCCCCCCGCCCAAGCACCTGGCCATGCCGATCGTCAGCCGTGTCAAGGTCATGTCGAACCTGGATATCGCCGAACGTCGGTTGCCTCAGGACGGACGTATCGAGCTGATGGTGAACAATCAGCAGGTCGACCTGCGTGTCGCGGTGCTGCCGACGATGTTCGGCGAGTCGGTGGTGATGCGTATCCTGGACCGGGGCAACGTCCAGCTTGACCTGGACCGCATCGGGATGCGGCCGGACGACCTGGAAACCTTCCGGCAGCTGATCCACAAGCCCAACGGGATCGTCGTAGTGACCGGGCCCACGGGTTCGGGCAAAACGACAACCCTGTACGCCGCCCTGAACGAGCTGAACGAGCCGACCGAAAAGATCCTGACCGTCGAAGACCCCGTGGAATACGACATCGACGGGTTGGTGCAAGTGCAGGTGAAAGCAGACGTGGGACTGACATTCGCCGCCGCGCTGCGCAGCTTCCTGCGTCAGGACCCGGACATCATCCTGGTCGGCGAGACACGCGACTTGGAGACCGCCCAGATCGCCGTGCAGGCCTCACTGACCGGTCACCTTGTGTTTACGACGCTGCACACCAACGACGCGCCCAGCTCGATCGCGCGTCTGCTGGACCTGGGCCTCGAGCCGTTCCTCCTGACAGCGACCATCGAAGGCATCGCCGCCCAACGGCTGGTGCGGACGATCTGCACCCGCTGCAAAGAACCTTACACCCCTCACGAAGAGGAATTGATGCAGCTGCAGCTGCTGCCCGAAGACTTGGACGGCCGGCAGCTCTACCGGGGTCGGGGCTGCGACTACTGCAACCACAGCGGCTACAAGGGCCGGATTGGTCTCTACGAGATCATGATCCTCGACGACGAGATGCGCGAGATGATCATGCAGAACGCATCGACCCAGGTGATCGCCGCCGAGGCCAAGAAGCGTGGCATGAGGACGCTGCGACAGTCGGGCCTGCTGACCATGTACGACGGTTTGACAACAATCGAAGAAGTGGTCCGAGGGACGTTGGTTGAAGAATAATCGGCGGCGTTGCCCAAGACCCGACCATCTGGTCGGGTGTGTTCCCAAGAGCAACATCGGCGTCCGTGAGTAAAGGAAACAGCCATGCCAACTTTCCAATATGAAGCCTTAGACGACGGGGGCAAGCCGCAGAAAGGCACGATCACCGCCGCGACCAGCGACGAGGCGATCGCCCGTATCCGCAGCCAGGGCTACTTCCCGACCTCCGTGCGCGAGCAGAAGGTCAAGAAGTCCAAGGGGCGCGGCGGCGGTGCCAAGGCCGGGAAGAAAAAGGGCGGCGGCATCTCGATCAACATCGGCGGGGTCAGCACCAAGCACCTGACGACCTTCACCCGCCAGCTCTCCACCCTCCAGGACGCGGGCCTGCCGATCCTCCGCTCGCTTCAGATCCTCGAACAGCAACAGAAAGCCGGCCTGCTCAAGGACACGCTGGACGGCGTCCACGAGGATGTTGCCTCCGGTTCGACCCTCTCCGACGCGATGAACAAGCACCCCAAGGCCTTCGACAAGCTCTACACCAAGATGATCGCCGCCGGCGAGGTCGGCGGTGTACTGGACCTGATCCTCCAGCGGCTCGCCGAGTTCATGGAAAAAGCCGCCAAGCTCAAACGCCGGATCATCGGTGCCCTGATCTACCCGGCGATGGTCATCGGCGTCGCGGCCGTCATCGTCCTGGGCATCATGGTCTTCATCGTCCCGCAGTTCGAGTCGATCTTCGACGACTTCGACGCCGAGATGCCCAAGATGACCATCTTCATGATCGGGATGAGCAAGTGGCTCGGCGGCCGACAATACGAAGGGCAGCTCCCGGGCATCCTCTGGGTTCTGCTGAGCCCGGT
>JAJDCT010000416.1 GCA_029260695.1 Phycisphaeraceae bacterium | reverse complement strand
TCGGTACGTTCCGCAAGCGATCGTCATCACGGTGGCGGTGGCGGGGATCACGACGGGGCAGCAATTCGTTGGCAAGCTGGGCCCGGTGGACAGCATCTTCATGCTCTGGGCGACGGTCGGGCTTCTTGCGGGGGCGGGGATTGGTTTTGCGTATGTCTGCCCGATCGCGGCGTTGATCAAGTGGTTCCCCAATCAAAAGGGGTTGGTCAGCGGGCTGGCGGTGGCGGGCTTTGGATTCGGGGCGTACCTGTTTAAGGGCCGGTATCTCGGGGCGTTGGGGTACATCGAGGAGCACGGGATCACGTCGTTTTTCCTGATCCACGGGTTGGTGTGCCTGGTGTTGGTGAGCCTGGGTGCGATGCTGCTGCGGAACCCGCTGAAAGCCGCGGCACCTGTCGCAATGAAAACCGGGGGCAAGGCGGGCGGTGACTCGTCCTGGCGTGACACGCTCAAGCAGCCGGCGTTTTATCTGTTGTGGCTGATGTTCTTCTCCGGCGCGATGGCCGGGCTGATGGTGATCGGGATCATCAAGGTATTCGCGGGCGACCAGTTGATCGCGGGTGCCACGGCGGCCGGGGAGGTGTTGAACGATCAGGGCCGAAGCGGGTTGATGCTCAAGGGTGCCGAGGCGGTGGGCTACCTGGCGATCTTCAACGCGGTGGGCCGGGTGGTCTGGGGGCTGGCGTCGGATCGGATCGGCAGGTCCGCGGCGTTCGTCGTGATGTTCCTGCTGCAGGCGGTGACCATGATGTACCTTAGCCAGGCAAACACCGAGATGACGATCGCGGTGGTGGCGAGCATCGTGGGGTTCAACTTCGGCGGTAACTTCGCGTTGTTCCCCTCGGCGACGGCGGACCTGTTCGGCGCGAAGAACCTGGGCGCGAACTACGGGTGGGTCTTCACCAGCTACGGGATCGCCGGGGTGATCGGGATCGCGGCCGGGAACGTCGCCAAAACCTTGACCGGCAGCTACTTCGCTGCGTTCGCGCTGGCGGCGGCGTTGTGTCTGATCTCTGCGGGGTTGGCGGTGGTGCTGGGCCGGATGATCGCGCGGGCCAAGACGGCCACGGCCGCGTAAACGCTACAATGAGCCCATGCCTGACATCACACCCGATCACGAGCCGGTCACGCTGCACGATTTTCAGGAATACATCCGTGAGCGTTATTACGACACGGATTCGGCACGCGGTACGCCGGGGACGTTCATGTGGCTGATCGAAGAAATCGGCGAGTTGGCGACGACGCTACAGAAGGTCAAGGGCGAGGGCGGCGACACCTCCGGTGGGTCAACCCACGAGGATCTGGAAGGCGAGTTCGCGGACGTGCTGGCGTGGCTGTGTACGTTGGCGAACATCAACGGCGTCGACCTGACCGCCGCAATCACGCAGAAGTACCTGGCGGGGGAGGGGCCGAAGGGGCATAAGTAGGATCGGAGGTTTGGGGGTTGGGGGTTGGGGGTTGGGGGTTGGGGGTTGGGGGTTGGGGGTTGGGGGTTGAAAATCGTATGGATGGGATCTATCCCTCAGCCTCCGGCTTTGCCGGGGGATTCTGTCGTTGTTATGCGAATACAACCCACAGATCCGCCGGCAAAGCCGGGGGCTGAGGGTAGGGCGAAGGTAGTGCGCGAGCAGACTTGACTGGGTTATGGCGTTCGTGCCACGGCGGTGTCGGGCGATGGTGCGGGGTGATTGCTTAACATTTCGCGGATCGCGTGGGTGATGCCCTTGGCGTCCAGGCCGACCTCTGCGAGTTGGGCGCTTCGGCTGGCTTGTTTGATCCACTTCATGGGAAGCCCCAGGCGTTTGACCTGGTGCGTGGGGAGTTTGGCTTCGTTGCAGGCTTCGAGGACGGCGGAGCCGAAGCCGCCGGCCAGCGCGTGGTCTTCGATCGTGAGGACCGGGATGTCTGCGCTAATGACCTTGCGTAATAGTTCGATGTCGACCGGTTTGGCGAAGCGCGCGTCGTAGAGGGCGATGTCACGGCCTTCACCTCGCAGTGATTCGATCGCTTGCGCGGCGTGATAGACGGGCATCCCGTAGGCGAGGACGACCAGGTCGGGCTTGTCTTTGGGGGCGATGACGAGGTTGGCTTTGCCGAGTTGGAAAGGCGGGCAGTCGGTGTCGGATTGGAAGGGGGTCTTGGCCACGCTGTCGCGGGGGTAGCGCAGGAAACTTGGGCCGGCGTCGTAGTCTTTCATAAACCGCAGCGACGCATTGAGGGTGGGTTCGTCGCAGGCGGCGAGAAGGACGGCGCCTGGGAGTGGGCGGAAGATCGAGATATCCATGAACCCGTGGTGGACCGCGCCGTCGCCGCCGACGAGTCCTGCCCGGTCCATGCAGACGCGGACGGGCAGGCCTTGAAGCGCGACTTCCTGAAACGCCTGGTCCAGTGCGCGCTGGCTGAAGGTTGAGTAGACGGCGAAGAAGGGTTTTTGGCCGGTCTTGGCGATCCCGGCGCACATGTCCATGGCGTGGGACTCGCAGATGCCGGTGTCGCGGGTGCGGCTGGGGTACTTGTCGATGAGTTTGTCGACGCCGGTGCCCGGGCCCATGGCGGCGGTGACGGTGTAGATTTTTTCGTCCTCGGCCATGAGCTGCAACATGGCGTCTGCGAAGGCGGCGGTGAAGCTGCGTCCGCTGGTGGCGAGTTCGACCCGGCAGCCGTCGACGGTGAAGGGCTTGGGTGAGTGGAAGGCGGTGGCGTCGTCTTCGGCGGGGTCGAAGCCCTTGCCTTTGATCGTCTTGGCGTGCAGGAGGACGGGGCGGTCGATGTCTTTGATCTCGTTGAACATGTCAACGAGGGTGGGCAGGTCGTGGCCGTCGACCGGGCCGACACAGACCAGGCCGAAGTGTTCGAAGATGTGGTCGGTGGCGATGGCGTGTTTGAGTATCTCGCCGCCGCGGTGGTAGATCTCTTCGAGTATGGAACCGCCTGGGATATTTTCGAGGACCTTGCGGGCACGTTTCTTGAAGTCGCCGTAGGTCGGGCTGACGCGGACGCGGTCGAAGTAGGCGGCCATGGCGCCCTGGGGTTCGCTGATGGACATGCCGTTGTCGTTGAGGACGACGAGGAACTGGCGGTCGAGTGTGCCTGCGTTGTTCAGTCCCTCGAATGCGACGCCGTTGACGATGGAGGCGTCACCGACGAGCGCAACGGATTTGCGATTGGTTTCGCCGTTGAGTTCGTCGCCGCGAGCCATGCCGACGGCGGTGGAGATGGCGGTCCCGGCGTGGCCTACGGCGAAGAGGTCGTACTTGGACTCGTCGGGGTCAGGGAAGCCGGCCATCCCTTCGCGGGTGCGTAGCTTGGGCAGCAGGCCGAGTCGGCCGGTCAGGAGTTTGTGTGGGTAGCACTGGTGCCCGACGTCGAACAGCAGTCGGTCGTAGCCGAAGTCGAAGACATAGTGCAGTGCGATAGTCAACTCGACGACGCCGAGGTTGGGTGCCAGGTGACCGCCGGTCAGGGCGACCTGGTCACAGATGGCCTGGCGGATCTCCTGCGCCAACTGCGGGAGCTGGTCGACGCTCAACCGTTTAAGGTCGGCGGGGCTCTGGATGGAGGTTAATAATGGGGCGTCCATATGATTGGGTGATCCATAACCGATACGCCCGGAGTGGCCCCGGGGTTGCCTGAATGTTTAGGACATCGCCGAATCCGTGTGTGATTCTATCCGTTTCGCTGGCTGGTGTGGGTCATCTGGTGTCGGTAAGCGTGGTAGGTTGGGCTACTTCTGCCGGACCGCCAGGTAATCACAGAGGTCGCGCAGGGGATCGGCCCGCTGGTCGAAGTCTTCCAGGGCGGCGTGGGCTTGGGCGTGAAGCCGGGTGATCTGGTCGCGTGTCCCCTCGATACCCAGGACGCCGGGGTAGGTCAGCTTGCCGTGGTCGGCGTCTTTATGAACGGCCTTACCCAGCTCGTCGGGGGTGGAGGTCACGTCCAGTAGGTCGTCGACAGCCTGGAACATCAGTCCGACTGCCTGGGCGTAGCGTGTCAGGGCAGCGAGTTGGGCGGCCGCG
>JAJDCT010000415.1 GCA_029260695.1 Phycisphaeraceae bacterium | reverse complement strand
CGCCGGGCCAGCCCACGGAATCGAGCCGATGAGCATCAGGCACCTGGCGAGTGCGGCCGAAACCAGCAGTGCGATCGGGAAGTGAACGGCCACGGGGTGGAGCCTGCCCATGATGGTCAATACATCGCCCGTGGCTGAGCCGTTCGCCTGGCCGTGGTCTTTGCCGTGATCGTGTTCGCTTGCGGTGGGGGATTCGGTCGGCCGGGCAGTGGTGACGATAGCAGAGGCGAATGTTGCCGGAGAAGCTTCAAACCTCACCCGGCATTTCTGGCAACAGAAATAGACCGTCCGCCCCTCGTACTCCACCGAGATATCGGGGTCGATCTTTTCATCAGGCATCACCGGGCACATCAGCTGCACCTGATCCGGGATATCGGCATTGGCGGTAGCTGTGGCTACACCCCTAAGCAACGCGACGGCGGCGAGGAGCAAACCGGCGAGGCGTATAGATTTAGACATAGCTGATGAGCCTTTCTGCCATTCCCAACGGGTGTGAGTAACCCAAAGGTTCCACGGGTTGGCGTGATTTTGTAAATCAAGGATGATGTGTGGTTTGTGTAGTGTACGGTATGGTCTTTTATCGGCAGATGGGTGGTTTTTAATCCCGTGGAACCTGGGACCCGGCAGGATACGTTTATAAGGATGAGGCCTTGGACCTGACCGAAGCAAGCGAAAACCAGATGGACCGCTTCCGCCGGATCGCCTGGCCCCAGCTCGCGGCGTTGCTGCGCACCGCGGGCTACCTGACGCGCGACCCCAACTCAGCCGAAGACCTGGTGCAGGAAACCATGATCCGAGCAATGAATCACATGGCGACCTTCCGTGAGGGCACAGACATCAAGGCCTGGCTCATGACTATCCTGCGCCGCACGCACATCGACCTGTATCGGGCGAACCGCAAGCACGAACGCACCGTTTCACTCGACTCGGCCAACCTGCTCCAGATTGAATTGAAGCACGATCAACCCGAAGGCGATCTTGATGACCGGTGGGATCGGCCGGACGACCTGATGCAGCGGTTCGAGGATCAGGCACTCATACTCGCGCTCAAGACACTGCCTGAAGATATGCGATGGGCCTTGCTGCTTGTAGATGTTGAGCAGTTGGAATTAAACGAGGCCGCCGAGGTGTTGGAGGTGCCGACCGGGACGATCAAGTCGCGTGTCCATCGGGGCCGTGCGATGCTCCGGGACCGTCTTTACGACCACGCGGAATCGATCGGCCTGTTCCGACGTGCCGGGGAGGACGCATCATGAATCAAGACAAGGAACCTTTGAGCCAACTTGACCAGGCGACTTGCAAGCGTCTTGCCCGGCTTAGTACCGTCCCGGTTGACACCACAAGGCTTGAGCGCCGACTCTCCGAGGCGATGCCGGCACCCGCGGAGCCTGGCCGATCAGGCCTGCGTTTTCGTGGGTGGTGGCGTGTAGCCAGTGCGGCTGCCGCCGTGGTCGCGATAACCGCCACGCTTATGTTCACGCTCGTGGGCGGGCCAACCCCTGCAGTCGCCTCCCCGATCGAACTGCGGCAACTACACCGGGACATCCTCGCTGGCCGGATCGAACTGGTCTCGGTGACTTCGATCGCGCAGGCGAACCGTGAAATCAACACCCAACAACGCGACGCCCCACAGATCCCTGGGTTTGATCACATCCAGGTCCAGTCGTGTTGTCTCAGAGATATACAAGGCAAGCTCGTGGCCGTGGTGTTGTTAGATTACCAGGGTGTACCGGTCACGCTGGTGGTGGCGCGGGGCCGTGACTTCGCACGCCCGATGGGCCAGTCGATCACGATCGGTTCTCGCACGTTCATGGCCCACGAAGTCGACGGCGTGCAGATGGTCATGAGCCACGAAGACGACCTCTGGCTCTGTGTGATGGGCGACAGCTCTGCCGATGACCTTGCGCAGGTCGCCGCCGGGGTGCGGCTTGCTGACTAATAGCCTCCAACGGTACGACAGCCACCTGGGTCTTGACCTGTGTTCAACACGTGGATCGGCATCTTCTTGGGGATACACAGCCATACATCCTGGCCTTGTGCTTTTCCGATTTAAATAGAAAAAGCCCGCGTCCATTGGACGCGGGCTTTGTTATGAACCGTCATAGGCCGATATTTACACGACGTAATCCTCATCCACATCGACGTCAACGAACTCGGCTTCTGTATCCGTCAGCGATTCATTTCGCCGCTGATCGGTATAGTCCTGGCTATCGTTGGCGTGGAACCAGTCGAGCCCACGCAGGCCCAGGAGGATGTCGGTGGCGTTGTCGTCGAAGACGTTGGTCTCATTGAGGACGAAGCCGCCGTTGAGCCCGGTGCCGTTTTGCAGGTTGGCGATCCGGTCGGAATAGCCCAGGTCGGTCCGGGTCCACTCGGCAAGTACAGACCGTACGGCATTGAGGTCTCGATCTTGTGAGTAAACACCACCGATCAGGATGTCGTCATCGTTGTGTCCGATGACCAGGTCGTTACCGAGCCCGCCGACGAGGAAGTCCCGGCCGTTGCCGCCGGAGATCAGGTCGTACCCGTCGCCGCCGGAGATAAAGTCATCGCCGCTCCCGCCACGGATCCAGTCGTTGCCGTCCCCACCATAGAGCTCAGCCGTAAGAGAACCCGCCGTGCGATGGATCTTGATCAGGTCGCTTCCGTCTCGGCCGTCCGCGATGATCCGATCGGCCCCGGTGATGTTGTCTTCGATGGTAACGGTATGCGTGTCAACCTCGTAAACAAGCACCTTCAAGGCGTTGGAATGGTAGTAAGACCGGCTGACCCAGATGATGTCTCTGCCGTTACTACCTGCAACTTGGATGGTGGTCTGGGCCGGGTCCAGCGGGTCGGCGCCCACGATAATCACCTTCGTGGCCGTCGATAGCGTAGCGCTTCCCACACCGCCGTCATCGTCGGTTACCGTGAAGGTCACATCGAACGTGCCGGCAACATCAGAGGTGAAGTCCAACTCGGTACCCGTCCCGGTCGCCACGACCAGGCCGCCGCTGTCGGTAATGGTCCACGCGGTCGTGTGTGTGTCGGCCGTGCCCGGGTCGGTAAAG
>JAJDCT010000414.1 GCA_029260695.1 Phycisphaeraceae bacterium | reverse complement strand
GTGCGTGTGGTGTCCCCGTTTGTTCAGCGCGACGACACACCATCGCGAGGCGTGCTTGGGGTCACCCGGGCGGTGGACCCTCAAAGCGAAGTGATTGAGCCGCTGGCGTGGCTGCCGTTTGTGAATCGGTTTTTCAACCGGACGGGTCTGGAGCTTGTTGGGCTGGGCGTGTCATTGGATCAGATCGGACAGGCAGATACCCCGCTTGTTTATCTTGGCGGGGCAGGTACACGCCGTCTCTCAGCCACACAATTACGCGGGCTGGTGCAATACATCAGCCGCGGCGGCACGGTCCTGGTGGAAACGATCGGCGGGCGTGGCGATTTCGCCGATGAGGTGTTGCGGCAACTCCAAGCGGTTTTTGACGAGCAGGCGGTGCCGCTTGCACTGGGCCACCCAATCATCACCGGGGACGGGCTTGCCGGTGGGTATGACCAACGGTCGGTCAGTTACCGCCGGTTTAGCACACTTAATAAAGGGCTCGTGGAATCGCCAAGGCTCGAAGCGATCTGGGTGCATGGACGCCCGGTTGTTGTCGCGTCACGTGAAGATCTATCGCTGGGGGTCCTGGGTTCCAATCGGTGGGATATCGACGGGTATGGCATCGACTCGGCGCGGGGGCTGCTCACCAACATCCTTCTTTACACAGCCAAGGGTAAACGTAAAAACATTGAAGTTCACCCGACACAACCGGCCGAGCAGGGCGCCGATTTGATTGACGCCGTGCCCTGACTCGCTGGTATGATGGGGCTGTGTCATTTCCATCCCACGCGAGAATCAATCCATACGGCCGTGACGACCCAGGCCCCCTTGGGGAATTGGTCGGCCCGATGATGGCGATGACCGGGTCGGTCATGCTGGGCATTGTGGCCGGCAGGTGGCTTGCATGGCTATGGGTTTGGCTAGCTCTGTCTGTTGTACTGACCGCGGTGGTGTTCTGGATGTACTGGCGCGGCAGGGCCTGGGGGGTGCGGGCCTGGGGTGTCTTGGCGCTGATTGCACTGAGCGCGTCGTGGATGATCGTCCGCAGCGATCACACCACCCGGCACGACCTATCAAACTACATCGGGGAAACATCTCAACTGGCAAGGGTCGTCGGCGATATCGTTGAGCCCGCGACGACCGGTTCACAGACCGGCGGCGCGTTTGCACGCTTCAGCTACCAAGTGCCCAGCACCCGTTTCGTGATGCGTGTCCGTGAAATCGAAGTATCAGGTCAATGGCTTGCCACCCAAGGCGACCTGCTGGTGCGGATCGATCAGGCCGACCACCGCCCGAAGATCGGGCAGCAGATACTGGCGACCGGGTGGCTCGGTGCTATTGCCGGGCCGAGAAATATCGGCGAGTTCGACTACCGGCAATACATGGCAGAGCGGGGCATCGTCGGCCGGATCACACTCCGCAACCGCGACAACTGGGAGCCGGTGGATGAACGGACGCCCACCCTCGACGGTTATCAGCGCGTCATCAGGGCCAGGTGTTCGGACGCCGCGTTGCGGTCGCTTAGGCTTGGGATGTCCGACAGCACGCCCACGCTTGGCCTATTAGAGACCATGCTGCTTGGACGCAAGGACCGATCGAGCAGCGAGGTGCGCATCGCGTTTCGACAAGTGGGTCTTGCACACCTGTTGTCAATCAGTGGCGCACATCTTGGGATCCTTCTGGGGTTGGTGTGGGTGATCGCGCGTTGGTTTGTGCCCAACCCGCCACGAGCCGCGATGATCGTGTTGGCGGTGCTTGGCCTTTATCTCATGGCCGTGCCGTTGCGTGTCCCGATCGTGCGTTCGGGGATCATGGCGGGCCTCTTCTGCGCAGCCTACGGCACGGGGCGTCGGGTCAGGCCGGTCCAGGTGCTGGCGTTCGCGGCGTTTGTCGTGTTGCTGTGGCGTCCGATGGACCTGTTTTCACCGGGGTTTCAGCTGAGTTTCGCGGCGGTCACCGGGTTGATCCTGTTCGTGCAGCCGGTCTCGGATTGGCTGTGGCCCAGGCCGGTGGTCCTGCCCGGGCACCTTTCGGTGGGTTGGGTGCTCGGGCGTTGGTGTGTTGATTACCTGTCGGTCAGCCTGGTGGCGTTTGCGGTGGTAGCACCGCTGGTGGCGTACCACTTCCAGATGGTCAACCCGTTGTCCGTGCTGCTGTCGATGATGGCGTTGCCGGTGTTGACGGCGGTGCTGGGGGTTGGGTATTTCAAGATATTAATCGGGCTGCTACTACCGAGTTTGGGTTTGGTTCTGAGTGGGCCGTTGGGATGGTTGGCGGATTCGTTGCGGGGATTGGTCAATCATGCCGTGGGTTGGCCGGGGGCTTCGATCTTGTTGATGTGGAAGCCGAGTGTGGGTTGGGCGGCAGGGATGTCGGTCCTGACTCTCGCGGTGCTGTCTGGCGCGTTTGCGCAGCGGAGACGGGCGCTGGCGGCGGCGGTATTGGTGATGGCGTTGTGGACGGTGGTGGGGCAGAACGGTCGTGCAGAGAGTTGGCGTGGTGCGGCTAGTGAAGACGAGCCCGCCGCGTTGCTGACGATGTTCGCCGTCGGCGACGGGTCGTCTTACCTGTTGCAACTGCCCGGGCACACGCTGATGTTCGACTGCGGCTCACAGCAGTACTTCGACATCGCCGAGTCAAGCATCGTGCCGGCACTCAAGCAGATGGGCGTGGATCGGATCGACACATTGATAATTTCTCACGCCGATATGGACCACTACGGCGGAAGCCTGGACCTGGCGGACCATGTCACGGTTGGCCGGGTGTTTGTGCCGCCGCAACTGTTGGACGAGGTCGATCAGAAGCCCGATGC
>JAJDCT010000413.1 GCA_029260695.1 Phycisphaeraceae bacterium | reverse complement strand
ACCTACACCGGGCCGGCCTATCTGCGTGGCACGGTCGGCTCGTTGGCACGGCTGCGGCCGGGCACCGAGCGGTCGGTCCTGGTCAACGGCTACGGGATCGTCGTCAACCTCAACGGCACGGGCTCGACCAACGCACCGCCGGCGCTAAGGCAGGCCCTGATCAATCAGATGAAGAAGTACGGGTTGGGCAGCGCCCGGATGGATACGCTGGCGATGACCCCGGAACGGGTTCTGGCAGATCCGAATACAGCGGTCGTCCGCATCGACGGGTTCGTCCCGCCGGGCGCGGCTCCGGGTTTGCATTTCGACGTGTTGGTGACCGCGGTGGATTCTCAGACAACGAGCCTGGCGGGGGGGACGCTGTGGACGGCGACGCTTGGGATCAACGGCGCGGGGCAGGCGTTTAAGTTTATCCACGAGCAGGCGACGGCATACGGCCCGATCTACGACAACCCGTACCACGACGCTCCGAGCACGGGCGAGCCAGAAAAATACGGTCGTCAGCAGGCGATGGTCGTCGCCGGTGGCAAGGTCACGGCCTCGCGTGATCTTGAGCTTGTGTTGAATCAGTCCAGCTACACGCGCAGCCGAGCGATCGCCGATCGGATCAACGAACGTTTTGGGAAAACAACCGATCAGCAGCAGTTGGCCAAACCGGTCACGGACCAGTTGATCGAGATCCACGTCCCACCGCGGTATCAGGCGAACCCCGGGGAGTTGGTCGATCTGATCATGCACCTGTACCTTCAAATGGGTCCTGGGTTCGAGACACAGCAGGCCCGTCGGTTGGCGGAGGTGCTTGAAGAGCAGCCGGGGGTGCAAGATTCGGTGAAGCTGGCGTGGCAGGCGTTGGGTCGGCCGGTGGTGGGGGTGCTAAGGGAGTCCTACCAGCACCCCGAGGTGTCTATCCGTCTGGTGTCGTTGGAGGCCGGGGCCTGGTTGGGGGACGAGCGCGCCAGCCAATCGCTATCGGAGTTGGCCACCGACCCCGACCCGGCGATCCGAGCCCGGGTCGCGCGGGCCCTGGTTACGCTGCCGAAGTCTCTGAACGGGGCGCGCACACTCAAGCAACTGCTGAACGACGACGACACCACGGTGCGTATCACGGCGTACGAGTCGCTTTCGACGATCAACGACCGGTTGATTACCAGCGGCCGGGTCGCGGTCCCGGATGAGCGGGGCACGGGGGTGAAGTACGTTATCGACACGGTGCCCAGTGACAAGCCGCTTGTGTATGTCACACAGCTGGGCGTGCCAAGGATCGTGGTCTTCAACCCGGCGCTAGGGTTTGAGGCGCCGATGCTGGCTCGTGTCTGGGACAACAGGCTGATGCTCTCGATGCAGCCGGAGCAGGGCTACCTGGATATTTTCTATCAGCCTCCCGCCGGGTCGTCTGGGGGCGATGGCAGCGGGGGCGAACGGGCGTTGGCGGTCAAGTTCAAGGCGGTCCCGGACCTGAAGACCCTGATCTATCTGCTTGGGCACAAGCCCACCGTCGATCAGCCCAACGAGGGCCTGGACCTGACGTATAGCCAGGTGGTGGATGTGGTGTATCAGCTGTGCCTGCGGGGTGAGGTGGATGCCCCGATCGAGGTGCGTTTCAGTTCGCTGGCGAAGCAGATCGCCGATCTGGAGAACGCTCAGACCCCGGATGTGCGGCCTGAAACCGGGCCGACGGTACCCGGGGAAGACGCTTTAATCGAGTCGCCACCGGCCACGGGGCAGGATCCGCCCCTGGCGGTCAGGCCTGAGACGGGCCCGTAAGTGGGTCTGTAGACAGACGATCCACTGCAACACTCACCCACAGAGTAGACGAAGAGGCCCGTTTCCATGATGATGTACCAGGGGAGAATATCGGCCCGCGCCTTGTCGGCGGGGCCTCACCTAGCCGGTCCTATTGGAGCCGGGGAGCACCGGTTGACGATGAATCTAATATCGACATGGAGGTCGATCATATGCGCTTAGCGAAGGTAACCCTGGCGGGGTTCAAGTCTTTCGCCGACAAGACGGAGATCGCTTTCGACGCACCCGTCGTCGGGATTGTCGGTCCCAACGGCTGCGGCAAGTCTAATATCGTCGACGCGATCAAGTGGGTGCTCGGCGAGCAGTCCGCTAAGAGCCTGCGTGGCGGGGCGATGATGGACGTCATCTTTAACGGGTCGGCGAACCGCAAGCCCTCCGGGATGGCGTCGGTCACCCTCACCTTTGAGAACACCCTCCGGGACGACGGCACGCGGCACCTGGCACTGGATCAGGACGAGGTCGCCGTGACCCGTCAGCTCTTCCGCGACGGGACCAGCGAATACCTGGTGAACAATCAGCGTGTCCGTCTGCGTGATGTCCGTGAGCTATTCATGGATACCGGGATCGGGACCGACGCCTACTCGGTGATCGAGCAGGGGAAGGTCGACGTGCTGCTGCAGTCCAACGCCGTGGAGCGTCGCTCGATCTTCGAGGAGGCCGCAGGGATCAGCCGGTTCAAGGCCCGTAAGAAAGAGGCGATCCGCAAGCTCGAGCGCACCGAGCGCAACCTGGACATGGTGCGCCAGCGCCTGGAAGACACCGAGCGTCGGCTTCGCAGCGTGAAGATGCAGGCGGCCCGTGCACGGTCGTACCAGGAACACAACGCGCGACTGCGCGAGTTACAGCTCAGCTACGCCCTGGCGGAATACCACAAGCTGCAGACCGAGTTGGATGATCTCAACGAGCTTCTGGAGCAGGCCGAAGCCGACCGCACAGCCGCGGCTCGCGGTCTTAACGAGCGTGAAGAGGCGATCGCCGACGCCGAGCTGGAACAACAATCGATCCTGGCTAAGCAGAAGCGCCTCGACCACGACCGCTTAGAACAGCAATCGCAGAAAGACCAGGCGCAGCAGCGGATCAACTTCGCCCGTTCGTCGCTTGAAGAGGCCCGCCGGCAGACGCAGCGTGACACCGATCGCTTCGAAGAGCTGACCACCAACCGCGAGAAGCTGGCGGCGGATCAACGGGAGCAAGCTGAATTGGTCGAAAGCCTGGCCGGCGAGCAGCGAGACTGTGAATCGCGCCTCGAAACCGCTCAGCAGGAACACAGCGGGCTCCAACACGAACTTAACGAGAAGCGATCCCAACTCGAAGATGACAAGGCGGGGATCATCAACCTGATGCGCCGCACGTCGCAGCTACACAACGAGATCAACTCGTTGGACGCCTTCGAGACCAGCCTGGTTTCGACCCGCGCGAAACTCAACGAGCGCGCCAGCAGCGTGGCGGAGCAGCTTGAAAAGCTACTGAGTTCCAGGGATACCGCGACAGCCAAGCGGGTCGAGGTCAAGGCGCTGCTCGGCGAGGAGACGGTCCAGTTCGAGCAGCAGAAGCAGTTGGCTGAGCGCTTCGACACCGAACAACGCGGCCTGACTCAGCGGCTAGGTGATGCAAAGGAAAAACGCTCCGGGCTCGAATCGCGTCGTGGGTTGCTCCAGGAGATGCAGGACAAGCAGGAGGGCGTCGCCGACCCGGTCAAGGCGGTGCTCGCCCGCGCCGCTGCTCGTGACGGGGAAGACCGCAACACCTTCGGCTTTGTCCGCGGCCTGCTCGCCGAGCTTTTGGAAACGG
>JAJDCT010000412.1 GCA_029260695.1 Phycisphaeraceae bacterium | reverse complement strand
GGCGCGGTTGCAGCGGGACCGGGTCGAGTCCGCGTCCTGTTTATCCGTCATCTGGCCGGGGCGATCCGCTACAACGTCCCGTCACCGGCCACACCTTTTGAGTGTGACGTTCCGTGGGGGCAGCCCTCGAGTCCCGGTCCTTTTAATCTTTGGATGCTCAGGGTAGCTGACGATCGCCGTCGTGAGGTTGTCGGCAGACGCCCCGGAAGTTAATCCAGGAAAAAACTGCGTCTCCATACTTGGGCGGTGCGACGGGTTTGTGCGCATGGATCAGGTCGAAAGTGTCGAGTCGAAGGCCGCAAGTGTTGCGGGGGATGGGGGAAAGGGATTTTGTGGTAGAGGTGATTTTGTTTGGGGAAGTGCGTGTGGTTGTGCGCACATGGGCGGTCGGCAAGACGCTAAGCCACAAGTGGCAAAGCGTGTCTACCCATATGGGGGTTGGAGCGTATCCAAGAGGCACCCCTTGCGTCCAAGCACGTCAAAGTGTGGCACCAGACCCATTATTCGGCCCTATGTTCAAGACGAACGAGTCGCATCTGTGCTGCCACAATCTGGACACTGCAGAACTATATCGCCGTAAGATAGTTTTTTGATGCCATCTGGATTTGCGATTCGACGATCTCGTTTGTGATACCAGAACATATAAACCACCGTTGTCATGACAAACAAAATATAGAGCCATGCTGGTGCTTGTGATTTGAAGATAAGGTATAGGCCTATGCCTAAAATAATAGCACCAAATTGAATTATATACGGCTGGCTATGTACTTTGGCGTGATACCAATTACCACAACCACTGCAAACATAACTCTCATCTGTGTAGTGTTGGAGACGGTCCGCTGTCACCTTGAAATGTGTTCGACTCAGTGGGTTCCTTGCCATATTAACCGCCTCTTAATGCTATTCATCGGGAAAGAAATAATGGGCTGGGAATCGATACGGTGTTTGTTATCGATGTCACCTACTGGAAGATCGCGTCGGGGTTGTCGAATTCGAAGTTGGGTCTGGCGAGCATGGCTGGGCGGCGGGAGGCGAAGTTCAGGGCGAGGCCGACCATGATGAAGGTGGCGACGAGGCTGGAGCCGCCGTAGGAGATGAATGGGAGTGTGATGCCTGTGACGGGGAGCATGCCCAGGTTCATGCCGACGTTGATGACGACCTGGGTGAAGATCATGCCGGCGAAGCCGACGCAGGAGAGTTGTGCGAGTGGGTCTTTGCTGCGGGCGGCGATCAGGAGGAACGAGCCGATGAGGGAGAGGTAGAGGCCGAGCACGCCGAGCACGCCGAGGACGCCCCAGCGGTTGGCGATGACGGCGAAGATCATGTCGTTGTGGACGTGGGGGACGCGGTTGAACTTGACGATGGTGGCGGAGCGTTCTGCGCCGTAGCCGGACATGCCGCCTGAGCTGACGAGGGTCATGGCCTTGTCCTGCTGGAAGGCGGTGGTCTTGATGAAGCGGGTGTCACCCTGGGCGAGGCTGACCATGGAGACGATGCGGGCGCGCTGGTGTGGGCGCAGGAGTTGCATGTTGTCCGGTGCCCACAGCGCGATGGCGACGTTGACCCCGACGGCGAGAAAGACCATGCCAAGTAGCAGGCCCAGGTGTCTAAGTTTCGCGCCGGCGGCGACGAGCATGACGAACAGGGTGGGTGCGAAGAGTATGGCGGTGCCCAGGTCGGGCTGCTTGAGTATCAGTGCGACGGGGATGAACATGATGAAGAACGGGACGAGCAGGCCACGGAGCGTGCGGTAGCTGCTGCGGTAGCGGAGGTACCAGGCCATGGAGAGGACGAAGAGGACTTTGATGAGTTCGGAGGGCTGGAGCGTGATGCTGCCGAGGCTGATCCAGGCGCGTGCGCCGTTGCGTACCGGGACGATGGCGCGGGGCATGAAAGGCAGGGCCATGAGTATCAGGACGATCAGGACGGCTGCGAATAGTGGGTAGGAGGCGTAGCCGATCCATCGTGGTCGTGGCACGGCGCAGACGGCCATGACGGCGAGTGAGACGGGGAGCCAGAACCTTGCCTGCATGGCTGCGTTGGCGGGCTGGCCCGCGGTGCCGATGGCGGCGACACCGATGCAGGATAAGACGATGGCGGCGATCAAGGCGTACCAGCCGGGATGCAGGCGGAGCAACTGACGGAGTCGGGTGGGCAAGGGGATCAATTCAGGTACCCCTCGCGTTGCATGACGTGGATGATCTGGTTGACGATGGGGCCGGCGACCTGGGAGCCGCTGCCGCCGTACTCGACGACAACGGCGATGACGTGGGTCGGCTTGGTCTTTGAGTCGGGTTGGACCAGAGCGATGACCCAACTGTGGTCCCCGGACTTGGCGATGGGGTCGTCACGGGTGATGCGTTCGTCGCCGTTGGTGTCGACGCGGTGGGGAACGCCTTCTGCGGTGCCGGTCTTTGCGTAGATTTTTATGCCCTGGACGTTGAAGATTTTTTCACGGCCCTCCGGTACGCGGAGGTTTCGGCTGGTGCTTTGCGGGTTGTTCATGACGTCGTCGAGGCCTTGCAAGGCTTCGCGGACGGCGGCGCTATTTAGTTGCAGGTCGGTGCTTGTGCGGGACACGATGCGGTCTTCGTCTTTGATGAAGGTCGGGGGCATCCAGATGCCTCCGCGGGCGAGGGTGGCGTAGGCGTTGGCGGCCTGGATGGGGGTCCAGCGGATCGGGCCCTGACCGATGCCCATGAATGTGGCGTCGGCGAGGTCTTGTCCGCCTGCGGGCTTGTCGGGGTCGGGGAGGTCGCCGGCGACTTCTTCGGGGAGACCGCTACCGGTGGCACGGCCAATACCGAACTTGTCATACCAATTGGACAGGCGCTTAAGGCCCATGCGTCGGCCGGCGGTGTAGAAGTAGATGTTGCAGCTGTGCATGATCGCTTCGTGGCCGTACAGCGGGCCGTGGGTGAGGTTGAAGGTTTTGTAAATCCAGCAGCGGAGGCCTGTGGGGTTGGAGGGATCGAGGAACCCGGTGCATTCGATCTGCTCGCCGAGGGACAGCCGCCCGGCGGTGACGGCGGATGCGAGTACGATCGGCTTGACGGTGGAGCCCGGTTGGTAGGGTCGGGAGACGACGCGGTTGAGGTATGGCTGATTGGTGTGGTCGTCGAAGATTTTTTCCGATTCGTCACGCAGCATCTGCAGGGGCAAGTCAGGGACGCTGACGGCGGCGAGGACTTCGCCTGAGTCTATTTCCAACACGACCGCTGCGCCGTTGAGTGGCCAGCCGGGTTGGCGGTTGGTTTTCTCTTCGTACTTCTGATAGGGCTGGGCGGTCATGAGGCCGACGTCGGGTGACATCAGCGCCTGTATCTGGGCCTGTAGTTGGATATCAAGTGTGAGCCGGACGTCTTGGCCGGGGAGTGGTTCGGTGCGCGTGGTTTGATTGGTATCCAGTTGCGTGGTTGAACGGCCCCGGGTGCCGCGGAGACGTTCTTCCATGGACTTCTCGACGCCCCACCGCCCGATCTGGTCGCCGGCAAGATAGCCCCGGGGGTTGGCGGCGGAGTAGGGTTTGAGTTCATCGTCGGTCGCCCAGATCCCGCGGAGCAGTCCGAGGTGATGCAGGGCGACGCCTTGGACGGTGACCTCGATAGGTTCTTCGTGGCGTATTGGCGAGGGCAGCGTGGAGCGGTCTAC
>JAJDCT010000411.1 GCA_029260695.1 Phycisphaeraceae bacterium | reverse complement strand
CCTCACCGCCATGCTCGGCCAACACTGCGAAGCCCTCGCCGCCGACCGCCTCATCCCCAACCTCCTGAACCCCATCGTCCAACACATCTCGCCGAGTAGCAGGTAGCGATTTTTTTGAATCTGTAAAACTCAACCAAAAGCCCACAGATGAACCGTCTGCGGTGCATCAGTGGGGTATCCGGGGATATCCGGGGGTATCCGGCAGCGGGACTACCAAGGTATAATCCCCTGATGACCAACCCGGGGCTTGACATCTCGAAGTAACCGCACACGGCGGGACGGCTGAAACGCTGTTCCGCCGTTTTAATGTACCGCAAGAAAATTACGATCATAGTTGGCGATGGATTCACTGCAGGTTTTCGCCAGGCACAAGGTTTGACTGATCAGATGATCGTCAATCCCATGCTATCCATGCCAGATCACATTACATATCTACCGTTCCCTGGAGATGATCTTGTGCCACAACCTATATGGTCACAACCGCTATTCCCGGTTTTATGGGATGTGTACCATGAGTTTCGCTCCGATTCATGTTCGCTGGATGAAAGACAATTATTTTCTGAGTTCTGTAGTTCGATGGCTGAATTTGAAAGAGAACTGTGGAAGCAAGGTCAGATTGGCAAGGCCGACGTTTGTACACAATCGCCTGGCTATCAATTTAGAGCATATCTCTTTTGTTTATTTCGCGGTTATGACCAGTTACTCTGTAATACTGTGGCGCAAAAAGGCTACGGTTCGTGGTGTTGGCCCTCGGTCCTAAAGTCACTGTATGAGGCCGCTAATATCATCGTAGTTTCATTCAACTACGAGTGTTTCTGCGAGAATATTCTTGGGACCGAGTGCCGTAACCTATTACCAGCAACGGAGAACCTTTGTCACCATGTTAAATCCACATTTGCCGGCACCAAGCAACCTATATTGATGCTCAAGCCCCATGGTTCAATCAGTCATTGCTCTTTATCGGGTTTTAAAATACAGAACTGGCGAGCCGTTACTGCGATCACCAACTGTATGTCGACGCCGTTTGTGTGCCACAAATACCCTCCCACCACTTTCCCTGCAATTCCAGACTTGGTGCCTCCAGGACATGCAGGAAGCCACTTGGCAAATCCTGACCCAGAGGTACGCACATCAGTGAATGACGCGGTAGCTTCATGCGATCTGTTGATCGTATGTGGCCTTTCGGGTAACGAGCCGGATACTGCAGAGATTAAAGATTATCTTCATTACTGCCGATCTCCAGTCGTTCATGTAGGTATAGAGGCCGATCGAACTTCACCGGTTGCACGAATGTTGCAAAACAATTCTCGAGAGGTTGTATTTTGCGATGCTCTTTCTGAGGTTCCGTTCATTCCCGCTTGGCTGACTTCTATGACGTAGGGATTGGAGAAATCTAAGAGACGGAATAAGTGGTCGGGAGTCGATATAGCTATCGCCCGCTCCCGCGCGCACACTTCCAACGCTTCGCCGAAGAAAAATTCGTGACGACGCACACTTCCTTAGCCTCCTTAATAACCACAACTTACCCCATCCCCAACGCCCCACATAATCACCCCTGCGCGCATAAACTTGTCGCAGAGCCCAAGTGGGAGGCGCGATGCACGTTTTTGATCGAACCGCCGACAACTTCAAGGCGATGGGTCGTCGGCTCCACTGAGTAGCCGCTGATTAGTGGCCCCCCGACTGCCCCGGCACACTCAGGGCCATCCAGATAAGAACTTGAAACTCCCAGCCACACGGTAGACGATGGTGTCACTTAGGCGTCTGGTTTTCTCACAGGGAGTTTGGTTGTGGCATCCAAAGGACAACTCAAGGTGCTGGTCTTGGCCGGCGGTCCTGATCGGGAGCGGGCGGTGAGTCTGGATGGGGGGGGGCATGTCGCCAAGGCGTTGGGTGAGGCCGGGCACGAGGTGGTGCTGCGAGACGTCTTGCCGGACGATTTTTCCGCGCTAGATGAATTTGAGAAGCGGGGCGGTGATGTGGTGTTCCCGGTGCTGCACGGGCCGTGGGGCGAGGGTGGGGGGTTGCAGCGGGAGTTGAGTGATCGCGACCTGTGCTACGTCGGCAGCGGGCCGGGCGCCGCGGGGCTGTGTATCAATAAGCGCCTGACGAAGATTAAGGTCGCGGAACACGGGGTGGCGACCCCCGAGTCGCAGTTGTTGCTGCCCGGCCAGCCTCGAACGATCGAAGCCCCGGTCGTGGTCAAGGCATTGGAAGAAGGCTCGACGTTCGGCCTCTCTATCTGCAAAACCGAGGCGGAAGCGGACGCGGCGTGTGAGTTGTTGAGCAAGGACTACCCGCGTCTGTTGGCCGAGCGCTACGTCCCGGGCAAGGAACTGACGGTGGGTGTGATCGGCGGCGAGGACGGCCCACCTGTCGATTTGCCCATGATCCAGATCGTCCCGGCCGGTGAGTGTTACGACTACGACGCGAAATACCAGCGCGACGACACGCGGTATCTATTTGATATCGACCTTCCCGAAGATACTTTGCAGCGGGTGCGGGACTGGTCGCTGACGGCCTACCGCGTGTTGGGTGTGCGGCATCTATGTCGTGTGGATTTCATGGTGGATGAATTCGGTCGTCCCTGGCTGATCGAAGTGAATACGATGCCGGGCTTCACCACCCACTCGTTGCTGCCGATGGCGGCCAAGCACGGGGGGATCGGCCTTGCCCAGTTAACCGATCGGCTGGTCCATTTGGCCCTGACTGGTACGTCGGATACGCGAATCTCTACGGGGTGATCCGGTGGTGCGCGGGCTCGCCAGATTTCACCAGATATGGATATTTAATTGATTTCACCATGCACGAAAGTAACTCGCTTTGTCTGCGCCAAAAAGTGTTTGGGGCCGAATTTCAAGCGTTGTAGGGGCGATGCCCATGTAGATGGGTAAATACCCCCGGCAGCGGATAAACGGTGTCAACTACCGAAAAATCTCTTGTACTTGCCGATCGTAACCAATAGTATCTACTGATTAATTCGCCATTCTACGTTGTTGGCGCCCCTCCTATTTTACAGAGATCCATCTTCAGGGAGATTGACCATGTCGAACGTTCGAAACGTGATGTTGTGCTGTGGGTTTGTGGCGGTGCTGTTGCTGGTTGTCACGGAATCGACCCGAGCACAGGTTTCCAACTTCACCGGACTTGGCGACGGGATCAACTGGACGGACCCCTTAAACTGGGACGCCGGGGAACCAAGCGGCTTGGCCACCGACGCGGTTATCATCGGGGCGCCGCTTAGTCCCCTGGACGTCCAACTCAACGCCGCACGTTCGGTCAGGACGCTAACGCTTGGCGCAAGCGACACCCTGCGGTTGCTCGACGGATCGAGCCTGACGTTTTCGCTTCCGTTCATAAACACTAACGACGGCGTGATCCGCCTCGAAAGCGGGGCTTCGAATACGGACCTGCGAACCGAAGGGACTCTCTCGCTGCGCGGAACCGGATCGGTCGAGATGATCGGGCCTAACGCCCGGATCCTGGACGAGGCCGGTGCGCTTGACGGCGCACTTCTCAACGACGAGTTCCACCTGATCCACGGGCAGGGGCAGATCGGTGCCGACCGAACGCGGATCCTGAACCTGGGCATCATCCGCGCGGATGTCAACGGCGCAACCCTGACGCTCGACCCCGATGCACGGGATATGTCCAATGGCGGCGGCGCTATCGTGGAATCGGCCAACGGCGCGACCCTCCAACTCAACCCCGGGAGGTACCTGATGCCCACCGGGATTATCAACGCTCAGACCGGCTCGAACGTCAAACTCATGGGCGGTTCGTTCATCATCAACGGCACCTTGTCAAGCCTCGGCACGGGCGTCATCGAGACCGGGGACGCCACCATTGTCGCCGTGACCACCGTGGCCGTTGACGGGCTGCTCCGGATCAACGATGGCCACAACCTCGACCTGTCGTTCACCATCAGGAACCAGCCCACCAGCGTGATCCAGATCAACAGCGGCGCCTCCAACACCGACTTGCTGATTGAGGGCCACACCGTCCTGATCGATGGCGGGACGGTCGAGATGGTCGGCGCCAACGCCCGGATCCTCGATGAAAGCGGCTTGGCACAAGGCTTCCTGGACAACACCAATAACCTGATCCACGGGCAGGGGCAGATCGGCGCCAACCGCTTGCAACTCCGCAACGGCGGGACGATCGCCGCCGACGTCGCTGGGACGACCCTCGCGATCGACGTCGATGCGCGCGGCTTTGTCAACACCGGCACGGTACGGGCCGACAACGGCGCGACCCTGCACATCGCCGACTTCTTTAGCAGCAGCGGTCCGATCGTCGCGTCGGCCGGCAGCATCGTCCAGGTTGACGGGGTCCTGACCACCCAGCCCACCGGCTCGATCTCGGGCGAGGGCACGATCCTGGTCGGCCCCACCGGCAACACCGACCTGCTCAACGGCGGCACGATCGCCCCGGGCGTCTCCACCGGGACGCTCAACATCGAGGCCAGAACCGTTGCTCTGAGCGGCAACCTCGCCATCGAACTCGGCGGCAACATCCAGGGCGTCGACTACGACCTCTTGGACATCCAAGGCGGCGCGATACTCGGCGGGGCGTTGGACGTGTCACTGTTCGGCGTGTTCGCGCCGTCACTAGGCGACACCTTCGACATTCTCACTACCACCGGCACACTCACCGGAACGTTCGACTCGGTCAACTTGAGTTCGGCCCCAGGCACCGCCACCGGCGTCTTCTATGGCAGCAACTTCGTCCGGCTCACCGTCGGGCTGGTCGGCGACCTCGACCTCGACGGGTTCGTGGGGATCACCGATCTGAACATCGTCTTGAGTCACTGGAATCAGAACGTCGGCGCAGGCAGCCTGCTCCTGGGCGATCCGTCTGGTGATTCATTTGTCGGGATCGAGGACCTGAACGTGGTCCTGGGCAACTGGAACGCCGGCACGCCTCCCCCCCCGGCAGATGCCTTGGCACTCATTCCTGAGCCCACAACCGCCGGGCTGCTGATGGTCGGCGCAGGTGTTCTGGCAGGCCGGCGCAAGCGTTAACAGCACATCCCCGGGCCCCGCCCACCGCCTCACCGGCCGGGTTTTGGTGCGGCACGATGGCGTTGACCGATATCTATCGACAGCGGAACCTGTTAACAGGAGTGCTATCGTTTTATGGGATGGTTCCTAAGCAGTAAGAAGAAGCGGGCCAAGACGCGCCGCCGGGCGAGCCTGGCAGAGCCCAAGCCCTGGGACCCCACGCGGACTCTGATGGGCCTCAAGGCGCTGGGCATTTTTGCGCTGGCGGTCGGTCTGGTCATCGGCTGGCGTTACTCCGAGCGCTATCTGCTGGACTACGCGCGTCAGCGTCAGACCGCGGAAGTCACGCCGGACATGATTGAATTAGTCGATGCGCCCGATTGGATGAGCGAAGGCATCCGTCAGCAGGTCAGGCAGACAGCTTCGGCACACATCAAACCAGACCCGATGGACGGCAAGAGCCTGCGGCGCACCGCCGAGGTGCTGGGTGATGACCCTTGGGTACGCGAGGTGATCCAGGTCGCCAGGCGATCCGGTGGCCGTGTGCTGGTCTCGGCGACGTACCGCCAACCGGTCGCCATGATTCAGGGGCCCGACGGCTATCACCTGGTCGATGCACAGGGCGTGTGTCTTCCTGGTGTCTACCCTTCCAGTCAGATTCAAGGGATGGGGTTGGTGGTGGTGACCGGTGTGTCCTCTTCGCCGCCTGCGGATGCCGGGGAGGTCTGGCCCGGGGCTGATGTCCAGGCGGGGCTGGCATTGGTGCGGCTGCTTGCCGGTGAGCCGTACATGGACAAGATCCGTTCGTTTGATGTCGGCCACCGCGACGAGCGCGGTCGGCTCAGGCTGGTGCTGCACACGGCAGAGGGCACGGTGCGCTGGGGCCTGCCCCCGGGTCAGGAACACGCGATCGAACCGGACGCCAACGTCAAGCTGGGCTGGCTGCGTCAACTGGCGCAGCGTGACGAGGCGCTGAGCACCGGCGGCCAGATCATCGATATCTACGGCCCAGCACCCGGGATGCGGCAACCTTAAGGTTTGACCGAACCCCGGACCGTTTGGATACGTCTACCATATTGTGCTAGTCCACCGGTGATCGCGTGGCTATTGTTGTTGGCTCAGCTCTCACAAAGATTGCACGCGAGACGGGATCGCGAGACTTACCGGATACAGCCTGCCACCCGTGGTCTTATCACACGATGACTGAACCGACACCACCATCTGATCACGGCTCGCCTGAGTTGAATACGCCCCCGGTGCTGACACCGACGGATTTGGCCGGTGCGCTGCCTGCCGTTTCTGCGGGTTCGGGCGCGGCCGCGGTGACGGGTTCGGTACGCCCCATGAGGTCGACGCTTGATCCGTTTGGTCTGCGTGCTTTGATTATCAGTTGGTGCCTGTGGCTGCTGGTTTCCTGGTCGATCACGCTGGCGATCAGTGCGACGGCCCACGCGGTACGCTGGGTTGTTTTCTCTGCGGTGTTTGGGCTGATGGCGGTTTGGCCGGCGCTGCGATTAAGTCAACAGTTGCCTGGGTTGTGTACGGATCCGACGGTTGTGCCCTCTATTTCTAAAGGACGCGTTCCTGCTTGCGTATCGACCTCGTCGGCGCGAGTTTTGGCGACGATGCTGGACTGGGTCTGTTTGTTGCTGGTGTTTCAGGTCATGGTCTGGCCGTTGATGCTGGTGAGCAGGTGGTCTGTGCAGCAGACACTGTGGCTGGACCTGGCTGTCGTGTCTTGGTCGTTGCTGACGGCGGTACTGGTCGGGCTTGGCCGGGTTTTGCCTTGGCCTGGGGTGCGTGTCGGTGCGATGCTCTTATGTATGCTGCTGCTGGTGGGTGAGCCGGTGTGGATGGCGATCGGGGGTATGGGTTTTGATACCGCCGGGGTATCAGAGCTGGCGGGGCGATCCGGCTGGGGCTGGCAGATGCGGATCAGTCCGCTGCAGGCCCTCTGGGAGTTGACCACCACGGTCCGCCCCTACGACCCGACCGTCTGGAGCCCGACGATCCTCAGCACCGCGACCGCTGCCGGGCTTGGTTGGCTGGTGCTTTGGGGGATGGCTTTATGGGCCAGGAACGAGCCGGACAGGGGCCCATGAACCCCTCGCCGGCCATCCTGATCGGCCCCGGAAACGGGGCTATATTTATGACCGGGCCGGAGTCTGTTAGGATTGATCGACCCTTGCGCCGGATTTGCACGCGGGGCCCAGCGACCGATTACCGATAGAGGAAGATGGAGCATCGTCCATGGAATTCGTGACAAAGCAGGAAAAAGAGAAGCTCGAAGCCCGGTTGGCGGGCCTGGTCGCCAATCGCCCAGTCATCGCCGAACGGATCGCCGAGGCCCGCGCCCAGGGCGACCTCAAGGAGAACGCCGACTACCACGCCGCCCGCGACGACCAGGGCCTGGAAGAGGCCGAGATCCGTCGGCTTGAAAAGCGGCTTAAGGACGCCCAGGTGGCCGATGATATCGACGTACCCGAAGACATGGTCTTTCTCGGCGCGGTCGTCAGGCTCAAAGACTTGGACGACGGCACCGACGACCTCTACAAACTCGTCGGCGAGGCTTCCGGCAGCTTCGACGCAGACGAAATCGAGGTCACGACTCAGAGCCCTATGGGCGAGTCACTTATGAAGTCCCGGGTCGGCGAATCCATCCGGGTGGACCTCCCCAGGGGTGCCAAGCGGTTTGAGATACTGGAAATCGTGTCCTAAACAGGGTTTTGCTCGTTTTTGGACTCGCAACGGGATAGAATGATCATGGATAGATACATCCAAACTGCGGGGTTACCCATGAATACCAGCCACATCAACTCGCCCAGCAGGCCGCTCCTGGCGGTCGGGCTATTAGCTTGTCTCGTCGCAAGCCCCGTGGCATCGGCGCAGAACCGCGTCGGCAGCGACGGCCGGGCTCTGGACGCCAATCAGCAGGTCGGCTCAGCCGGGTACAACCCCGCGGACGGCCGACTGGATTTCAGTCGGCAAAACGACATCATCACCGGGAACGTCGGCGGGGGACGTGGGTTCCAGGAC
>JAJDCT010000410.1 GCA_029260695.1 Phycisphaeraceae bacterium | reverse complement strand
ATTGTTGACCATGCTGGCTGGCTGCGCTGCCGGGACAAAGGGTCAGAGTACTCGGCTGGACCTCGACGACTTCGAGGCGATGACCGAGGCGATGTCGCAGAGCCTTCTGACCAGTGAGGCGCTGGCGGGGCGCAGGCCGGGGAGTAAGCCGTGGGTCGTTTCGATCGACAAGGTGCTGAACCTCTCGGGCGACGTGATGACCGAGAACGAGCAGTGGTCGATTATGGCGCAGGTCCGAGGTGCGGCACCGATGCGGGCGCTTTGGGATGAGAAGGCCGTGCGTTTTGTCCTGCCGCCGGATCGTGTCGCCGAATTGCGTAACAGCCCTGATGGGCCGGACTTCTCGGAAGGCTTCGGTGCCGAACGCCGTGTGACACACACGATGACGGCTACCTTCCGGTCGGTCACTCGGGCGCAGGCGAAGAATCGCAGCGACCTATATTACTGCCAGTTCGATCTGGTCGACCTGACAACAGGTGAACCCGCGTGGTCGGATCGGTTTGAGTTCAAGCGTCAGGCAAAGGGGCACGTGTGGGATTGATCTCATCGCAACATGACGCGCCGTTTAGCGGGCGATCGCCGATCGCAGTGTTTGGCCCCGCGAGTCTGCGCGCGGGTCTACGATCCGCCGCTAAACCGGTTGTGTATCCATGGGTGTTGCTGCTCGCTGCGCTGGTATTGTTGGCGGGCTGTCAGGAGCCGATGCGCACACCGACCGCGGCGTTGGGCAGGGGCGACTACGCCGGTCCGCGTGTGGATATCCATCAGGATATGCAACCGAAGCGCTCCGACCGGGCGTATCTGCTTGACCGGATGCGGGTCGGGGTACTGACGGTGGCGGACGGTTACCCGCGGTCGGCACAGACCGTGTTTGAAGAGGTCTACGACGTGCTGCGGACCCAGGGGATCAACAAGGACAAGACCGTTGCGTCGGTCGTGTTGAACGAAGACGTGAAGATCTGGAAGGGCGAGCCGTTCGAGCAGGCGCTTGCGTTGACGTACTACGCGATGGTACAGGCGGAACTGGGCTCGTGGGACAACGCCCGTGCGGCGGCGAACGGGTCGCTGTTTCGGCTGCGTGACTTCGGTGAAGATGAGGACGGCGAGCGGATCGACACCTACGAGATCGCGCGGCGGGCGGTGGAGTATGAGCGTGCGATCGAGGCGGGCGATTCTTCCGAGGAAGCTTTGCGCAAGGCAAATTACCTGGACAACGGCTACGCGGTGCGCGACTCGGACTTCACGCTGGGGTACCTGCTGGCGGGGATCGCCAATCAGCAGCTTGGGCGGACCCGTGAGGCCGACGACCATTACCTGCGTGTGATGGAGTTGGATGAGCGGCAGGGTCGACTGATCGAGGCGCTGCGTGACGGGCGGTACAACACGGTGCTGGTCGTGAGCTACGGGCTGGGGCCGAGGAAGGAAGGCTACGGGCCTGATAATTCGCTGGCACGGTTCGCGCCGCGGTTCCCAAGCGATGACGGCGAACTGCAGGTGCGCGTCGGGCATGTGATGGGCCGAACGTATACCCCGGTGCAGGATGTCAATGTGATGGCGGGCGACCACATGTGGAACAACCTCGCGGACGTTCGTGCAGCCAAGAGCACGATCGGGTCGCTGATGTTGGTCGGGGGCGCGATCGCGACCCAGTACGGCGCATCACGGGGGGGCAATGACGACACGCTGTACGCCGGGTTGGGTGCGTTGGTGGTCGGTGCGATCCTCAAGGCGGGGGCACATGTCGATACGCGGTACTGTGACGTCATGCCACAGCGGTTTTATGTCGTGCCACTTTATTTGTCCGATCCCAATGAGCGGATTTCGTTGGAGGTTCAGGGTCGGCCATCGTCAAGGCTGGTGCTGGCGGGTCTGGGCCCGCCGGATGGATCGGCTGGTTCGGTGCAGCTGCGCTACATCCACCTGGTTAGTTCACACGATCCAAACGCCCCACCGCCTAGCTGGGCGTCGTCCGGCGAGATCTTTTACACGAACCCGTACACCGAAGCGCCCGACAACCATGACGCCCCGTACATCCTCGGCGGCAACGATGTCCGCCCCCCTACTCAACAGATTCTTGATAGTTACCGCCGGGCGGGACGCCTCACCGGGATGACCCTGGCCGACCTGCGCGAGTTGTACCGTGCCGAAGGCATCCACCTGGCGGTCGAAGATCAGCACGGATACTCCGACCGGCACCTGCTGGAGGGCGGGCGGTCGCTTGTCAGCCCGCTGCCCGGCACGACCGGGTTCGCGCGGTTGTTCGGCCAGACCCACCCGCCTTATCATCCGCAATCCGATGCCGTCGCACGGATCGCACAACCACAGACTTCGATAGAACACCCCCTCCCTCAAGGAGACTCGCCATGAAACGTCTGAACCTGCTGGCCGCGCTGCTCGTTATCCCCTTTGCACTGACCGCTTGTGACGTAGTCGACAAGCCGCCCCACGCGGTGAAGCCCGACAACATCTCGGAGGTGCGGTACCCACAGATCGCCACCGAGGGGAACCTTGGGAATCACCTGTCCTACGCCAAGCCGATCGTGCGGTTAGATGGGCAGACCCCGATGAGCGTGACCGTGCCGATCCGACTGCGTGACGACAAGCCGGTCAACGCCCAGTACCGATATGTCTTCCTCGCCAGGGACGGCCAACCTCTGAGTCCGGCGTCCGACTGGCGGTTCATGGTCCTGCCCCCGCGGCTGCAGGTCTTCATGGAGGGCTCGGCGATGAGTAACGAGGCCTTGGACTGGCGGCTGGAGATACGCCCGGCCAAATAGATGCTTGCTGTAAGTAACTGACATCAAAGACATAACATGTTGCTCCGGGCCGGCTGTGCCTGCCGACATACCCGGGGCCCGCGTTGCAATCCCCCGCCGGGTTGCTAGACTACCCGGCTCGATTTAAGCACCCTAAGCACCCGACCCCCGGTATCAGACCCTACCGGCACAAGACAGGACCCCGCCATGTACGCGATCATCGAAGACTCCGGCACGCAGATCAAGGTTTCCGAAGGCGACGTCATCCGTGTCGACCTGCGCGATCTGCCCGACGACGCCCAGAGCTTGACCTTCGACCGCGTGCTCATGATCGGCGGCGAAGAAGCACAAGCCAAGATCGGCCAACCCGCCATCGCAGGCGCTTCGGTCACCGCCGATATCGTTGATCCTGACGACAACGAAAAAGTTTCCATCGTCAAGTTCAAACGCCGCAAGACCTACAAGCGCAACAACGGCCACCGCCAGCACTACATCAAGTGCAAGGTGACCAAGATCAACGCGTAAGGTCACGGCCTACTTTCTGATAGCTACTGGTCCAACGACCGATCTTAGATCGGATCGTTATTTTGTGTCTGCCTGGCCCTGGTCAGTGCCGACGCAAACAGACCGGTCGGGACCGCCACCACGCCCAACCCGACCAGCAGTACCAAGCCGGTAAATATCCTGCCCCCCACGGTGATCGGGTAGACATCGCCGTACCCGACGGTGGTCATGGTCACCAGCGCCCACCACATGCAATGGAAGATCGACCCGAACGCCTCGGTCTGCTGCGCGTGCTCGAAGTAATAGATGCCGACCGATGCGAAGAAGATCATGATCGTTGCCGCCGCGACAAAGACAGCCAATTCCTCGCGTATCTCCCTGAACGCCGCCGCGTATAGATGCATGGCCTTGGAATAGCGCATCAACTTAAACAACTGGAAGACCCGGAAGAACCGGACCGCACGCAGCCCCCGTAGATCAACCCCCAGCGCCAGGTAGAACGGCGCTACCGCGAAGAAGTCTATCAGCCCAAAGAAACTAAACGAAAACCGCCACCACCGGTCGGCAACCCACAGCCGGAGCAGGTACTCGGCTGTGAATATCACCACCGCAACAACCTCCATCACGTGGAGCGTCCTGCGCGTACCCTCTTGCAGATCTGGCAGTGTCTCGATGCAGAACCCGATGATCGAGACGAGAATAACCGCCTGGATTGACCAGTCGAACGCCCGGCCGGCGGTGGTATCGGTCTGCTCGACAACCCTTTTCAATCTGTCGCGAACGGTTGGCATCATTCTTTATTCCCCGATGATCATGTATATGCACAAGCTTACAAGGATGTTTCTCTGTCGCTCTCGCCTAACGAGCCCGCTACTTCCACGTTCCAGCCACACCGGGTATTGTACAAGTGCTGGAGCGACAAGACCCGCAGGGAGGCTACCCATGGCCGAGATCGAAGTCGGTGAAGAAATCGAGGGCAAGAACAACTGGGCCTACAAGGTCAGTGTCTACGATGCCGGGAAACACCACGCGTACGAGGTCACCCTCAGCTTCCAGGACTACGACCTTTGGAGCCACGGTGCGATCGCGCCATCGAAGGTTGTCGAGAAGGCGTTTAAGTTCCTGCTCGAACGTGAGCCGGCCGATGCGATCATGAGTAAGTTCGATTGCTCGGTGATTCGAAGGTATTTCCCGGAGGTGGATGCGGAGTTGCCGAAGATGAGTAGTGGCGGGTTTGGGGTTGGGGAGTAGGGGTTGGGGGTTGGGGGTTGGGGGGTGGGGGTTGGGGGATTTTATATGGCCGGGGATGTTATCCTCGGGTTCCCGGATGCAGATATCTTCGGAGGTTGTTGGATGCCGCCACGGAAACATGTCCTGTTGGAAGCGAACTACCGACAGTTGCTTGATGATCGGCCGAACGTGGCGGTGCTGCCCTGGGGCGCAACCGAGGCGCACAACTATCACCTGCCGCACGGGACGGATGTGTATGAGGCGCAGTGTCTGGCGGAACATGCGGCGGAGGCGGCGGTAGAACGTGGGGCGAAAGTTGTTGTGCTGCCGACTGTCCCGTTTGGGAATGATGCGCAACAACTCGATCAGGCCGCCACCATCAGCATCGGCACCGCGACCGCCGCCGCGATCCTCGGGGATGTCGTCAACTCACTGCAAAAACAAAATATCGATCGGCTGGTCATCCTCAACGCCCACGGTGGCAACGAGTTCAAGCCGTTGGTCCGAGATCTGCAAGCGGCGACGGGCATGCTCATCCTCGTCGTCAACTTCTGGCAATTGATCCCGGACGTTGTGAATGAAATCTTTAGCGCCCCCGGAAATGGCCCGGGAGACCATGCAGGTGAACTGGAGACCGCCCTGCTGCTACACCTGACACCCGACCTGGTGGCGATGGATCAGGCCGGCCCGGGTGCGATGAATGAGATCGATTTAAAGACCACCCGCCAACCCGGCGTCTGGACCCCCCGTCCGTGGTCGAAGGTCCACCCCGACACCGGTGCAGGTGATCCGTCCAAAGCGACGGCCGAGAAAGGTAGACGCTGCTTTGAGGCGATGTCGGGGAAGGTGAGTGAGTTGTTGGTGGAGGTGTCGGGGGCGAAGAAGGGGCAGTTGCCGTATGTTTAAACGGGGGGGCTTACCCATCTATTTTATCCGGTCCCACTATCCAGAGCTCAAGGATATTCCAAAGCCTCTGCGCCGCCACCTCATCAAGCGGGTATGTGATAATCCGATGACAAGGAGCAGGTTAACCAAGAGGGTTTGGGAAGTCGGATCCGCAACAGCTTTCGTCCTGTTCATCTTTTGCCTAGTTGTCATACGCGATGAAATGGTGGCCATGCTCACCTTTGCAATGTGCATGCTACCGGCAGTCTTAATTACGGGATTAGTGAAAATCGGTGAAGACCGAAAAATTTTTATTACCTGGCTAACAAAGAACAGTCAGAACGGGCGACCTCACTACTGCCTTAAATGCTGGCAACCGTTGCCTAACGCCAAAGAGGAAAACTGCCCTTACTGTTCTGAACAGTTATATCTTCTCGTGACCACTCACTCTGGCACACCACCACCAATAGCGGCGGTCAAAGAAGAATTGCAAGAATATGTATTACCCGCTCTTGACCTGCCTTCCAAATTCCAACGTGACAGCATCTCACAATTTTTACAAGGCAAAGAACACACCGGAACTGCGATATGGGGGTGCCTCACACAGTTAATGGCGTACATTGTCATGTTTGGCTCAGCAATTACCGTTTACATGATGTATTCCGATACACCTTTAAGGTGGTTGGTGCTTTTCGCTGATATCTTCTTAATAATTTTTTTCCTGTGGGTGGCCTACAAAGCCATTAGGAGTACCCCCGCATCGGTCAAAGCCAAGATCAAGAAGTGCTGCCCGGACGGAGTCGCCCCATGGTGCATCTACTGCGACTATGACTTGCGCGGCAGCGCGAAGCAATCCTGCCCGGAGTGCGGCAAGCCGGTGTTTGTATACGACTTCAAGTGGCGGCCGTGGAAGAAAAAGCGGGCGCGGCCCCTCAAATGATCAGTCCGTTGAAGCCGGCTGCTTCACTTCGCGGGGGATGATCTCGATTTGGGGTGCGGGGTCGGCGGGGAGTTCTTTGGGGGAGTCGGCGCCGAGGTCTTTGAACTTGCGGGCGCTTGAGACGATTCTTGTCTCGAAGCTGCCGACGAAGTCGTTGTAGGCTTTGACGGCTCGGCCGAGGTTTGAGCCGAGTTTGTCGATGTGGCCGGTGGCGACGGCGATGCGTTCGTGCAGTTCCATGCCCAAGTCGCTGATTTTGCGTGCGTTTTCGGCCATGCGTGTTTCGCGCCAGCCCATTTCTACGACGCGCAGGAGGCTGATGAGGATGGCGGGGGTGGCGATGACGACGCCGTTAGCCATCGCGGATTCGGCGAGTGAGGATTCGGCATCGAGGGCGGCGGTGAGGAAGGCTTCGCCGGGGACGAACAGGACGACGAAGTCGGGGGCCTGGGTGAGGCTCTGGGCGTAGGACTTTCGGGACAGATCGTTGACACGGGACTTGAGGTCGGAGGCGTGGCGGGTGAGGAACTGTTTGCGTTGATCGGGGTCGTCGGTTTCCATGGCCTGGAAGTAGTTTTCGCCGACGGCCTTGGCGTCGATGACGATGGATCGGCTGGAGGGTAGGTTGACGACCATGTCGGGGCGGAGGCTGGCTTCGCCGTTCCAGATGGTGACCTGCTCGTCGAAGTCGCAGTAGGCGGACATGCCGGCCATCTCGACGACGCGGCGGAGGGTGATCTCGCCCCATCGGCCGCGCGCGGTGGCGGAGCCCTTGAGCGCGGTGGTGAGTGCGGTGGTCTGGTCGCCTAGCCGGCGTTGAACGTCGATCATCGAGGATAGGTGTTGGCGGAGTGACCCCTGGTCCTGCTTGCGGTCTTTCTCGATGTCGGTGACGGCTTTACTGTGCTTGTCCAGTGATTCGCGGATGGGTTTGATGAGAGATTCGATGGCCTGCTTGCGTTGTTCGAGTTGGGCGGAAGCGTCTTTTTGATCGCCTTCCAGTGTCTTCTTGGCGAGTTGGAGGAACTGCTCGTTGGATTGTTTGAGGACGTCGTTGGCGAGGGCTTTGAACTTGTCGTCGAGGCCTTCGTGTTTGGCGCGTTGCTCGGTGAGTTGGTTTTCTTTTTGATTTACCGATCCGCGCAGGCGTTGGACCTCGTCGAGGTAGCCTTCGATGGCGGCTTCACGTTGGGCGAGTTCGTTGGCGACGCGGTCGCGGTCGGCGCGGAGGGCCTGGCGTTGGGTCCAGAGCCAGACGGCTGCGCAGAGCAGCAGGACGCAGGCCACGGCGGCGATCGTGAAGAGGGTT
>JAJDCT010000409.1 GCA_029260695.1 Phycisphaeraceae bacterium | reverse complement strand
GGTTGGAACAGGTCTGGCCGGCGGTGGGGAGCAGCGCCGCTGTCGTGTCTTTCATCGCCGGGCTGCTTTGCATGCTATTGGGGATGGCTTTCGTGTTCGCGGAGGTGTGGCGGAGTTTGTACGTCGTGACCGATGAGCACGGGCGACTCGAAACACTCGGTTCTCAGGAGTAATCCCTTAGATGATCAATCTGCTCGCTCAGACACACGAATTAGCTGGCACGGCAGGCGATGCCGTGCCCGTGAATGAGGGCGTTACGCTTGTGGCCTCGGTCTGTGGCCTACTTGCGGCGGGGATCGCAGCCGTGGGCGTGGCGGTGCTTGTTTACGGTGTAGCTAAGGCAGGCGTCACTCTCATCCGAAACGAAACGAGTGGGTACGATCGGGACGCCCGGGTCCGACTCCGCTTGGACCTTGGGTATTACCTCTTGCTTGGGCTTGAGATCCTGGTCGCGGCAGATGTCATCGAAACGCTCATGGCACCTGACCTGAATCACGTGTTGGTCTTGGGGGCGATCGTTCTGATCCGAACCGTCATCAGCTTTTCGCTGAACTGGGAGCTGGCCCACGAGAAGCAGCATTCAGAATCTAAGCAACTACCCGGAGTTGAATAACGATGTCAGAAACCCCCGTGAAACTTACCTGGCACAAGGCCCTGGCCCCCGATGAGCTTCCCGAGGGTCGAGTGAAGACCGTGACCATCGGCGTCGAGTCGATCTGTGTCGCCCATCACGAAGGCCAATACGGTGCGCTTTGCAACAGCTGCCCGCATCAGGGCGGACCGTTGGGCGAGGGTACGATCGAGAACGGTTACCTGCGCTGCCCGTGGCACGGCTGGGATTACCACCCCATCACAGGCAGCCCCCCCGGCGGCTTTGACGACGCGATCGACACCTACCCGATCGAGGTCCGTGACGATGGGGTGTATGTCGGCCTGGAAACCGAAGAGGAGCATCAGCGCGACGTTTCCGATGTGATGGTCGAGACGATGATGAACTGGGGTGTGAAGTGGTGCTTCGGGATGGTTGGGCATTCCAATCTGAATGTTTCTGATGCGCTGCGGAGGCAGGAAGAAGCGGGGGTGTTGCGTTATGTGGGTATTCGGCACGAGGGTGCCGCGTCATTCGCCTGTTCCGCCTATGGCAAGCTTACCGGGCGTCCCGCAGCGTGTTTGGCGATCGCCGGGCCGGGCGCAACGAACCTGTTGACCGGGTTGTGGGATGCACATGTCGATCATGCGCCTCTGATCGCGTTGACCGGGCAGGTGTCCACGCAGGTGCTCGGCCGACACAATTTTCAGGAGGTCCCACTAGATAAAGCGTTTGGGCAGGTTGCGCTGTATTCGCAGACCGTTTTGCAGGGATCGCCACACGCCGAGTTGATGAGCCTGGCGTGCAAGAGCGCGATCCTCCACCAGCAGGTCTCACACCTGATCTTCCCCGACGAGGTAGCCGGCGAAGCGAACGAAGGGGAGCCGGATACCCCCGAGGGCCGGCTCGCACAGCTTGAGATAGCCCCGCCGACAAGCTCCATCGAACAAGCCATTGGCATGCTCAAGCCCGCCAAGCGTCCGCTGATCATTGTCGGACACGGTGCGCGCAACGATATGCAGGCGATCACCGCGTTGGCCGAGCAGCTTGGTTGCCCCGTGGTCACGACCTTCAAAGGAAAGGGCCTGATCGGCGACGACCACCCGCTGGCAGCCGGCGTACTGGGGCGGTCGGGGACTCCGATCGCCTCATGGTTCATGAATGAATCGGATGTGTTGCTTGTCCTGGGCGCATCGTTCAGTAACCACACCGGGATCACGCCCAAGAAGCCTACCATCCAGGTGGACCGTGACCCCGATGCGCTCGCTAAGTTTCATAAAGTCGATTGCATGGTCTACTCGGATCTATCGACCGCGGTGGCGATGTTACGCGACGCATTGAGTGACAATAAGTCGGGCGATCACAAGGACGAAGTAGCCGAGCGTTGGCGTCTTTGGCGTGAAGAAAAGGCGAGCCGACGCCGTGACGACCGCGGGCAGGGCGTCGCCAGTTCAGTGGTCTTTGATGGTCTTACACGTCTGGCCCCCGATGACGCCATTATCACAGTCGATGTCGGGAACAACGCCTACAGCTTCGGCCGATACTTCGAGTGCAAGCGTCAGTCCGTGCTCATGTCGGGTTACCTGGGGTCGATCGGGTTTGGTCTCCCAGCCGCTTTAGGCGCGTGGGCTGCGACCCAGGAAGACGATCCTCGATTCGTCGGCCGAAAAGTCGTCAGCGTCTCGGGCGACGGCGGGTTCGGGCAATACGCGATGGAGTTTACGACCGCTGTGAAGTACGGGATGAATATCACCCACGTCTTATTGAACAACTCGAACCTCGGCAAGATCACCAAGGAACAGCGGGCGGGCAATTGGCCCGTCTGGCAGACATCACTGACTAACCCCAGCTTCGCTTCTTTCGCCGATCTATGCGGCGGGAAGGGCTACCTGGTTAAGTCCTCCGATGAGCTTGATGCCGCCTTATCAGCAGCGTTGGCGCAGGACGGACCGACGCTGGTTGAAATCATGGCGGACCCCGAGTTGATTTGAGTTCGCCGGGCTGCAATCCCCGCGTCGGCACCACTTTTTATTGAGGGATTCATTCCGGCCTGGAGTACGCCGGGTTTTCCCACATCGAGTTGGATCAAGATACGGGATGAAGCTGCCTTGAGGTTGCCCGATCTGATGTTCCACCTCTGGCGGCAGCGCGGATTGTCTTAATCACAAGACGGGCTACTCGCCAACAATTCTTGGGATTAAGAATCCCCGCCTGTCGGAACCCGACACCAAGTCTCAACCGTCGCTTCATTTTGGCACACGATGTGCGAAGTGCTTGTGGTGGGGGATTGGCTGCTGTGGTGATAGTTAGTGGGCGGGCTTCATGTCTTGGCTCAGACCCCTGACGTTCTCGCTTTGAGTGGGCCTACAGGCCCGGCCATGAAGTTGTCCGAAGCTCATCTGATCCAGAGGCGTATTCATATGCCGGAGAACTTCACCGATTCATACCCACGATGCGGAGTTAGGTTCATCCACGGCGTGATGAGTGCGTGGCTTGTCCTGGCGGCACCGGGGATCGGTCTGCTGCAGGCCTCGACGCTGCCAGCTAAGCCCACGTCCCGAACGGTCACTTGTCTGGAAAGCAATTGCCATACGGGGCTCGACACGGCCAAGGTTACCCACGGCCCGGTCACTCAAGGTAAGTGTGAGGCTTGTCACGAATATATTTCACCCACCGAACACACCTTTAAACTCACCAGGCCGGACGATCAGTTGTGTCAGACCTGCCACACACAGGAAGATCGCGACGTGGTCCACTCCCCGGTCCAGCAGGGCCGATGCACCGAATGCCACGACCCGCACGGTTCAGACTACCGGATGATGCTGGTAGACGACCCGACGCGTGGTCTGTGCGTAAAGTGTCACAAACAAGACGGTTTCTCCCAGAAGAAATTCCAGCACGGCCCCGTCGCGTCCGGGGCCTGCATCCTGTGTCACGAGCCACACTCCTCGTGGGAGCCCAACCTGCTGGTCGACAAGCCGCAGAACCTGTGCCTGACCTGCCACGGCCAGGACCTGCGTGGCGAATCGGGCCAGCAGCGGCACACCCACGCTCCGGTAAAAGACGGCTGCACCGAATGCCACGACGCCCACGCCTCGGACTTCAAATACCAGCTTCATCAGGACGCCCCCGGTTTGTGCTTTACCTGTCACCAGGAGTTGAAGGAGGACTTGGCTAGTGCCCCGGTCGTCCACGGGGCCCTGACCGAGCCCGGCGGCTGCCTTGGTTGCCACGCGCCACACAACTCTCCGCTCCCCAAACTCCAACGCGCTTCCCAGACCCAGATGTGCCTGGGCTGTCACAACAAACCGATGCAGACAGACGATGGTCGGACACTGACCGACATGGCGGAACTACTCGCAGACAACCCGGACCACCACGGACCAATCAGGGAAGATAGCTGTACCGCCTGCCATCAGCCTCACACAGGCGACCAGCCCAATATGCTCGTCAAGGCCTACCCACCTCAGTTCTATGCCCCGTTTTCGATCGAGCGCTATGAATTGTGCTTCACCTGTCACCAGCCCGCTCTGGTTCAGAACCGGCACGGCAAGGGCCTGACGCGGTTCCGCAACAACGAGCAGAACCTGCACTGGGTCCACGTCAACCAGAAAAAAGGTCGGACCTGCCGGGCCTGCCACGAGGTACACGCATCCAGCAACCCGTTCCACGTCCGCGATGCCGTCCCGTTCGGCGATAGCGATTGGATGCTTGAGATCAAGTTCAAGACGACGCCGACCGGTGGGAGCTGTTCCCCGGGCTGTCACGACACGCGGGTTTACGACCGAGAAATCGTGCGGGGCGACGGTGCGCGTGATCAACCGGCGGACAAAACGGCTTACAACACAGGAGGTTCGCCATGATCCTAGTCAAACGCCAACCCTCTGACATGCGCATCGGGTTACTGCCGTTATGGGCCGTCGTCTCTCTGGTCCTGTTGGTTTCTGTGGTCCGGGTCGATCTTGCCGGCGCGGTGACGCATCTGCAAAGGGGAACGCCCGCTCCTTCGCTTGACCTCACGGCGCTGAATGGCCAAGCCATTAACAACGATTCCCTGCGCGGTGGCACGGTGATCTTGATCTTCGGCGAGCTTTACCACGGTAAGACGGTCGAGGCATGTGTCAAGATTCAACACGCCATCACCGACGAGCGCCTGCGGGGCGAACCCGTTAGGCCCTTGCTGATCGCGTCTCAAAATATCAACCCGACCGAACTAAAGGAGTTGGCTCGCGACAACGAGCACGCCCTTCCGACCATCTTGCACGACGCCGACCGCGAGGTGTTTGAGACATACCGGGTCGCGGTTCTCCCAAGTGTGGTGGTGATTGACCCCGAGGGGCGGGTGGCACATGTGATCGCGTCGATGACGACTGACTTCGCGGACCGTGTTACCGACGCGCTGCTGTTGGCGACCGGGAAGATCACAGCGGAACAGTTCGAGGCACAGCGTCACCCGCAGGCCGAAGCGGGTTTGACCGATGA
>JAJDCT010000408.1 GCA_029260695.1 Phycisphaeraceae bacterium | reverse complement strand
GCCCTCGCCTCGTAGACCTGGTACGGGTCGATGATGAAGTCCTTACGCAGCACCGGCAGCGGGACCGCCTCCCTGATCTGTGCGATGTAATCAAGCGACCCCTGAAAGTACTTGCCATCGGTCAGGCAGCTGATCGCAGCTGCGCCGGCCTCGTGGTACGCCTTGGCGATCGCGACGGGATCGAAGTCCTCACGGATCAACCCGGCTGAGGGGCTGGCCTTCTTGACCTCGGCGATGACACGCAATTCACCTTTAGGCCGGGTCACCGCGGCATAAAAGTTCCTCGGCACCGAGGCCTCGCCCGCGCGTGCCTTAACCTCCTCCAGCGGGACCGCCTCCCGGGCCGCACGGACCTCTTCTTTTTTATCCGCCACGATGCGGGCCAACACATCCTTCATGGGTCAGTCTCTTGGGTTGCCTTGCCGGTCGTACAGGCCGAAAGCATAGCCGCTGTCGGGCCGGTGAAAAAGTGGGGCCAACCGGCCGGCTCCCGCTTTGCCAGCCCGGATCGGTCAGGTACACTCCGTCGATAAGTGAGCTTGTGTACTTATTTACTCAGGGATTGAGTATTGCCACGGATCGGTCTGCTGTCGGATTCACACGGACGAGCCGTGACCACACGCCTGGGTGTCCAGGCGCTGCTGGCTGAGGGTATCGACCTGCTGATCCACTTAGGCGATGTCGGTAGCGTCGAAGTCGTCGACGAGTTGGCCGTCCATCAGCCCGCCGCCCCCGGTATCCCCCCCGAAAACCCCGGCACCCCCGCCACCGGCGATCAAGTCCCGGCCCGGCTGGTCTTCGGCAACTCCGATTGGGACCTTGGGCCACTGCAAAGATACGCCAACACCCTGGGTATCCAGGTGGACCACCCCGTGGGCCGGCTGCAACTGGACCCCGGCGAGTTGGTCTTCTGCCACGGACACCAGGCACAAGTGATGACCCAAGCCCTGGCCCAGGACGTACGCTACCTATGCCACGGCCACACCCATCAGGCCTCCGACTCGCGCAGCGGCTCCACACGGATCATCAACCCCGGGGCACTTTGCCGGGCACACCGCTACACGGTCGCGGTCCTGGACACCCAGGCCGACCAACTGACCTTCCTCACCGTCCCGCCCCATTGACGAGCCCGGCGTGTTAAAATGGGCTAAACTGAGTCGATTGCCCGCCTCGTACCGCCTAAGGTCCAGTTCAAGACCCCAAACCAATGTCCGATCAACACGCTGACATCTCGATGCAGAACCTGGCCGTGCGGACCTTCGAATCCCGCGACCAGCAGGCTGTCTCGCACCTGTATGACCAGGGGCTCCTCGCCGGGCAGATCGCGCCCAACGACTCCGGAGCCGACATCGACAATATGCGTGAGGCCTACTTCGACAGCGACCGCCACCACTTCTGGGTCGCCGAATTAGACGCCAAGGTCATCGCCATGATCGGCGTCGCCAGCGACGAACCCCACACCGCAGAGATACGCCGACTACGGGTCGACCCCAACTACCAACAGTCCGCCATCGCAGCCAAACTCCTGGAAATCGCCATCGCTCACTGCAAGCACCACGGCTACCTCAAGGTCCGCCTGGACACACGCTTCGAACGCGACGCCGCCGTCGGCCTGTTCGACAACGTCGGATTCCAACACACCCGCACCAAGAGCATGCACGGCAAAGACCTGCTGGAGTTCTACCTGGACCTCTACCGTCAGGACAAGCCCGACGGCGAGTAGCTCTGCACGCATCAAGATTTATTTGATTGCCTACCCGCCACAATCCCGCTTCCAACGCGAGGGGCTAGAGCATCCCTTGTTCAACCGTAGCGTGTCATGTTTAGCCGCCGCGGCCACGCGGCGAACTCCGGGCGGTCGCCCAGATCAAAACCAAACCGGTTCGATTCAGCCAGGGATGAAGTTATCAAATCGCACTGACCCAAGAACACTACGCGGTATCCGGCTCGATATCGCCAAGCCCCTCACCCCCCCTCTTCACCTGCTTCCTTGCCGCCGCCCGAGCCGATCGAGTACGCCACCACCACCGCGATCCCGATCCACAGCCCATCCCACCAGGACATGTCCATCTTGATGCGGTCGATGTATGTCAAGTCTTTCGTAACAAACTCCACATAGGACCTCGCGGCCTCCTTCTTCTGCTCGTCGTCCATCTGAGGAATCATCTCGCCGGCCGTCGCGATACCGGCCTCGATCTTGATGGCTAACTCTTCAGAAGCATCCTCAGCCGTCAAGGTGTCATCGAGATACCAAGCCTTGAGTTCCGGGTCTGCCCCGTCAGTCGTAGCGACTTCATAAAACATGGCCTCGATCATCTGATCCGGGTCGCTCGCGATTTCTTTCACCAGCGCGGTCCCCAGGCTCCACTGGACGATCAAGAGCTTCCCCAGCAACAGCCCGATCACCGCGAACCCCGCGGCCGAGACGCCGTGCCCGGCATTGGGTTGCTTGACCACGGCAGCCACCGCCGCACCGACCCCCGCCCCGATACCAATCACCAGGTATAGAAACTCCCGCTCCGTGTAATACACCACCAGCGCCCAGACAAGCCCACCGACCACAGCCGCCGCCAGCCCCGCCAGAAGCTCTATGCCCGCGACACCGCTATCACGCCGATAGCCCCGGATCAATCGTTGCGTCATACCCCTCATGGTTACACCTTTCTGTTGTGCTGGAGGCCTGGTTTGTCTTACCCGTGCGGAACGATCGCGGCAGAATCGCCGTCAGAACACGAATCACAGAAATGACTCAGAGAACATTGTCTTCGTGAGGTCGGGTACGTCAAGGCGTTGCCTAAGCAGCACAATTAAACCTAGCCGCGAATCAGATATGCGTGATCGATGCGGAGGCTGTGAAAAACCACGCCGCGCCGGTCACTCGCCGCACCCACTCAGACCACAGCTACCGGGGCATCCGGGGCCGCCGCGGTGCTTCCGGAGGCGGGCGGATTGAATCGCGAACCTTCCAGCGGGATACGCCGGTTGCTGCTGCGTCCGGGCATATACGGTGCGATCCCCGCAGCCACGACACCAATCAACACATCCGTCAGTGTGTAGACCCACCAGTACCTGGCCGGGTCGAACTTCAGATAGACCAGGATGCCTGTCGCCACCATCACCGCGATCGTGATCGGGATCAGCCCGCGCCACGCCAGCTTCATCAGTTGATCGAACCGGAACCGTGGCAGCGTCCAGCGTATCCACATCATGATGAACAGCAGCAGCGTGATCTTCCCCGCGAACACGTTGAACTTGATAAACACGATCAGCAACGCCACCCACCAGGCCTGCCCACCAGCGCCCGCGATCTCCGGCAATATATGCATCCCCGAGAACGTCGTGACCAAAGGCGCGATATCCCAACCACCCAGGAACAGGATCGTGAAGAACGCCGACCCCGCGATCATGTGCATGTACTCGGCCAGGAAAAACAGCGCCCACTTCATCGAGCTGTACTCGGTGTGGAACCCACCAACCAACTCCTGCTCCGCCTCGGCAAGGTCAAACGGCGCGCGGTTCGTCTCCGCCAACACGCAGATAAAGAAAATCACCGCCAGCAACGGGTGCATAAGAATGCCCCACGCCCCCCCGGCCTGCTGGGCTACGATCACACTCGTATCGCTGCTCCTGAAGCACAGGATCGCGACAAGCACGCACACACCCATCGGGATCTCGTAGCTGAGCATCTGGGCTGTCGCACGCAAGCCACCCAGGAACGAGTACTTGTTGTTCGACGCATACGCCGCGATCACCACGCCGTACACACCCAGCGAAGAAACCGCCAGCATGAAAATCACCCCGATACTGATCGGCGCGACCGTCACGATCACCCGCCCCGGCTCGGCCACAATCAGGCCCCCAACCAGGGGCAGGAAGTCAGGCAGCGTCAGCCCCGGGAAGTCATACAACCCGCCCCAAGGCACCACCGCCCAGCCGATCATCGCCGGGATCACCACCAGCACCGGTGCCAGACAAAACAGGATCCGGTCCACATGCGGCGGCGTGTAGTCTTCCTTCACCAGAAGCTTGATCCCGTCCGCCAGCGCCTGACCCAGACCAAAGAAGAACTTGTTGTTCATGAACCCCAGTTTCAGACCCCGCCAGATGTTGTCCTGGCCGAACGAGAAGTTCGTACGGTTGGGCCCGATACGGTCCTGCGTCCACGCCGCAACCTTCCGCTCAAGGAAGATCAGGTAAGCACAAGCCCCAAGGATCATGTGCGAGACAACAGCGATCAGGACCAAACTGACGAAGAACTGTGCGGAGAACGGGGTGAACATGGGTCTGCTTCTGCTCGTAAGTGTCCGTAGCGTGAACGCCCGCCGTGGCCAGGGTTATCCCGTTGGGCTAGTCCGGGCTACCCGGGGGCGTCCGTGTCCGGGTCCAACGTCGGCAACACCCGACCGTTGCCGTTACAATCCGCCGACCTGCCACCCGGGCCGGTCCCGGCGGATCGAATG
>JAJDCT010000407.1 GCA_029260695.1 Phycisphaeraceae bacterium | reverse complement strand
CGGCGGGGTCGGGGGAACCGGGGGCTTGGGCGAGCGGGGGGGTTGTGGTGGCGGGGTCGGTGTTCATGGGTGCATTATAAGGGGGGATTGGGGGTTAGGGGCTGGGGGTTTGGGGCAGCACGCGGATCTGTGATCCGCCGCTAAACGGCAGGCCTGGGTGGTGATCGTGGGGTGGATGTGTCCCTGGAGCGTGGGTCCGGCATAGGCGCCAGAGTTAATCAGGGGGCGTAAGAAGCGTGGGTTAGCTGCGTTTCTTTTTGAGTGCGTCGCGTGCGGCGGCTTCGCGTTTCAGGGCGTCGATGAAGATGGGGCTCGCGGAGTCGGGGTAGACCTCGCGGAGGTCCTTGAAGGCCTGGTCGGCTGCTTTGTACTGGCGGCTAAGCAGAAGCTGTGTGGCGGATTCATATGACTGTGTGACGGTGTCGGTCAGGTTTTTTTGCAGGACGTAGAACTGTCGCTGGTCCTGGGCGTTGTCGAAGGCGTCGTTTGGGGAGTATGAAAGCGCGAGGCGGTAGGAGTCGTAGGCGCGGTAGAGGGCGTCGGTGCGGCGGTCTCTTAGGGCGTAGAATTCGTGGGCCTGTGCGATGGCCTGGTCGGCCTGGCGGTCGTCGGGTGTGGTTTTATCTAGTGGGGTTGCGAGGATCAGTTGGATCTGGTCGGCGGTGAGGGGCGTGCCGAGGTTGGCGGCGGGGGATGAGGCGGCGGGGTCGGCGGGGTTTAGGATGGCGAAGGCGATGAACCCGAAGGTGACGAGCCAGAACACGCCGATGCCTGCCCAGAGTTTGGTGCGGTCGCTGGTGTGGTGGGTGGGTGCTTCTTCCTGGTCGGGGTCGTGGGCGTCGGTGGGTGTGTCGTTAGGCTGTTGGGTGTCGGATGGGTCGGCGATGGGGCGGACGCGGAAGACGTCGTTATCGCCGATGGAGACGATGCAGGTGCCCTTGATGGTGCGTGGTTTCTTGGTGACGGTTTTACCATCGAGGAAGGTGCCGTTGTTTGAATGATTGACGAGCAGCCATTGGCCGTGGTCGAAGGTGAACTCGCCGTGCTCTCTGGAGACGAAGGGGAGGTCCAGGGGGAGCGTGCGTTCGGTGCTTCTGCCGAAGGTGACGCAGGTGTCGCGGAGCAGGAGCTTGCGTCCGGCGTTTGGCCCGGTGAGGAATTCGACTTGCAGCGCGATCAAAACAGACTCCCCTGCATGCCACGGATAATCAGCGGCGAGAACACGATGATGACAACGCAGACGAGGATGAGTACGGATGGCAGGAGGATGCGGAGGCTGGCGGAGGCGGAGAGTTTTTCTGCGTGTACGCCGCGTTGCATCCGGAGCATGTCGGACTGCAGCTTGAGGATGGTGGACAGGGGCGTGCCGAGGGATTCGGCCTGGTTGACTGCGCCGACGATGGAGCGGAGGGATTCCAGGGGTATGCGGTCTGCCATGTTGCTCATGGCGGCGGCGCGGGGTGTGCCGAAGTTCATTTCGCTTAGGACGACGGAGAGTTCCTGATTGAGGTCGTCTTCGGGTTCGTCGCGGATGAGGGTTTGGATGGCTTCTGTGAAGGATGAGCCTGCGGCCATGGTCAGCGAGATGAGGTCGAGCGTGTAGGGGAGTTGTTTGGCGATTTTGGAGCATCGGCGGTTGCCGGCGTCGCGTAGCACCATGATGGGGATGGTGAATCCGAGTACTGCCATGACGGGGCCGACGAGTAGAGCCAGTGCGCTGCCGGATGCGATCATGAGGATAGCGGAGGCGGCGCCGAGTGTGGCGGCGCTGAACAGGCAGATGGCGAGGTATTCCTGGACGCTGTAGCCGGCGGGGTTGCCGGATGCGTTGAGTTGTTGGTGTACCTGCTTGCGGCTGCCGGGCATGTTCAGTCGTTGGGTGAGTGTCAGGCCGATGTTCAGGACGGGTGCGAGCAGTGGGCTTTCGAAGATGGTGGCGCGTTCGGCTCCGAGTGCGGCGGCGAATCGTCGGTGGACGGGGGGCTCGGCGGGGACGGGGTAGAGGAAGAGCGCGTAGATCGGCAGGGCTACACCGGCGAAGGTGATCAGGCTTACGAGGATGAGCAGGAGAAAATTCATCGTTGAATCAGATATCCACAGCCATGATTTTACGTATCCAGATAAACGCGGTGACGATGATGACGGTGACGCCCAGCAGGAGCATGCGGCCGGCGGGCTCTGAGAATAGCAGGCCGACGCCTTGAGGGTCGATCGACCAGAGCAGGATGAGGAAGACGACGGGCATCATGGCCATGAATATCGCCTGGTAGCGAGCCTGGCTGGTCAGCGCGTCGAGTTTGCCTTCGAGTCGGCTGATGTCGCGGATGGATTCGGCGATGCGGTCGAGGCTTTCGGCGGAGTCGCCGCCACGGAGGCGGTGCATCTGTATGGCGGTGAAAGTGAGGCGGTAGAGCTGCGAGCCGATGCGGTTGCTGGTGTTTTGCATGGCTTGGTTGAGGTCCATGCCCAGGCGGTACTCGCGGAGGAGTTGGCCGAACTCCTGTTTGATCGGGCCGACGGCGTTGCGTTCGAGCAGCTCCATGGATTGAACGAGGTTGAGCCCGGCGCGTGCGGCGGAGGCGAGTGTGGTCAGGCCGTCGACGAGCTGGCCTTCGAGTTTCTGCAGGCGTTTGGCTTCGAGGTGTCGGACGACGAGGTTGGGCAGCAGCATGGCGATACCGGCGACGAGGAAGCCGACGAGGAAAGAGGCGGTGATGAGGTAGGTGAATAGCCCGGCGATCAGGATCAGCGCCGCGGAGCCTGCCAGCGCGGTGCGTGGCTCGATTTCGATCAAGAGTTGCCGGCGGAGCACCCGGTCGTATGCCTGCTCCTGACGTGCGATCACCGCGAGCGACCAGGCGGAGCCGCAGCGCACGAACATGTAGATCGATACAAAGGTCAGCAGGGACGCTAATAGGAGGATGGGGTGGGGCATTGTTTGAGGAAGATTAGAGGAAGACTTCGACGCCGATTTGTTTTCTTTCGATCATATCTTCGGCGAAGGTGGGTATGTAGCCGGTGTGACGGAGCCTGGGTTGTTTTGCGCTCTTTAGAGTGTAGATGTCTTCGAGGCAGAGCTGGTTGGTCTGTGGGTTGATCTCGGTGACTTCGCAGATGCGGGTGACACGCCTTCGGCCGTCGGCGAAGCGTGCGACCTGGATGACGACATCGACCGCGGT
>JAJDCT010000406.1 GCA_029260695.1 Phycisphaeraceae bacterium | reverse complement strand
TCCCGCGACCTGATCGCCGACTCGATCGAGACCATCATGGGGGCGCAGTGGTACGACGGCTTGGTTGCTTTGCCCGGCTGCGACAAGAACATGCCCGGCTGTCTGATCGCGATGGGCCGATTGAACCGCCCCGCCCTGATGGTCTACGGCGGGACGATCAAGCCCGGCTGCACCACGTTCGACGGCAAGGAAGAGCCACGCGATGTGGTCTCGGCTTTTCAGTCCTACGGCGAACACCTGGCCGGCAAGATCACCGAGGACCAGCGCAAAGCGATCATCCGCGAGAGCTGCCCGGGGGCCGGTGCCTGTGGCGGAATGTACACCGCCAACACGATGGCCAGCGCGATCGAGGCGCTTGGGATGAGTCTGCCGTACAGCTCATCGATCCCGGCGGTCGACCCTAAGAAAAACGAAGAGTGTGTGGCCGCCGGGCACGCCGTACGCAAGCTGTTGGAGTTAGACCTCAAACCGCGCGACATCATGACACGGGCCGCGTTTGAAAATGCCATGGTCGTCACGATCGTCACCGGTGGATCGACCAATGCCGTGCTCCACCTGGTCGCAATGGCACGCTCGGTCGGGATCGACCTGACGATCGACGACTTCCAGAAGGTCAGCGACCGCACGCCGATGCTCGCGGACTTCAAGCCGTCGGGCAGGTACGTCATGGAAGACCTGAACAACGTCGGCGGCACACCGGGGGTGATGAAGATGCTGTTGGCCGAGGGCATGATCGACGGGTCGTGCATGACCGTGACTGGTAAGACGGTTGCCGAGAACCTCGCCGACCTGCCGGGGCTTACCGACGGGCAGAAAGTCATCCTCCCGCTTAGCGATCCGATCAAGAAGTCCGGGCACATCCAGATCCTGCGCGGCAACCTCGCACCCGACGGCGCGGTCGCCAAGATCACCGGCAAGGAAGGCCTCGCCTTCACCGGACCGGCACGGGTGTACGACAGTGAAGAAGACATGCTCAAGGGCCTGGAAGGCGGGAAGATCGGCAAGGGCGATGTCATCGTCATCCGCTACGAAGGCCCCACCGGCGGCCCGGGCATGCCCGAGATGCTCACACCCACCAGCGCCATCATGGGCGCGGGCCTGGGCAAGGACGTCGCGCTCATGACCGACGGCCGATTCTCCGGCGGCTCCCACGGCTTCATCATCGGCCACGTCTGCCCCGAGGCCCAGGAAGGCGGCCCGATCGCGCTCGTGCAAGACGGCGACACCATCCACATCGACGCGGAAAGCAACGTGATCGAGATGACGGTCAGCGACGACGAACTCGCCAAACGAAAATCTGCGTGGACCAAGCCCGCGTACAAGGCCAGCCGCGGCACGCTCTACAAATACATCAAGAACGTGAAGCCGGCATCAGAGGGTTGTGTCACAGACGAATAACCTACCGCCTGGCCCTGATGTTTAATCCCCCCACCCGTCCTCCCCCACCAGCGGGACAAACCGACATGCTATGTCCTCGGTCTGGGTGAAGTGTTCGCCATGTTTGTTGATCACGGTCATCGTCTGGTTGTCGCGGTCGCCCAGGGGGATGACCAGGCGGCCGGGGTCGGCTAGTTGTTCGAGGTAGGCGGCGGGCACGGCCGGTGCGGCGGCGGCGACGAGGATGCGGTCGTAGGGGGCGGCACCCGGGTATCCCAGCGTGCCGTCGGCGAGCAGCATGCGGATTAAGGCACCCGGCTCCCCCTGCTCTCCCGGTGCCTCCGGATTCCCCGGCCCCCCGGATGCAGCGGATTCTCCGGATGCCCCACCGTCCCCGGGTCCACCCGGCGTCCCCGGACAAACCTCGGCTAACACGGCCTTGGCGCGGTCGAGCATGTCGGCGGATCGCTCCATGGTCACCACTTGGGCACCCAGGTTGGCCAGGATGGCGGTCTGGTACCCGCTGCCGGTGCCGACCTCCAGCACGGTCATGCCCGGGCGGACCCCTAGCAGCTCGGTCATGTGGGCGACGATGTAGGGCTGGCTGATCGTCTGGCCGGGGGACATGGGCAGGGCGTGGTCGCTGTAGGCCCGCTCGATCGAGACCTCGGGGACAAACAGGTGCCGGGGGACGGTCCGCATCGCTTCCAACACAGCCGGGTCAGCGACTCCCCTGGCGATGAGTTGAGTACTCACCATCCGTTCGGCTGCGATCCTTGCCTGGTCGATCAAAACAACCCCCTTAGTGCAACACCTACCCGTATCATAAGTCTTTTCGCACCGGTTTTTCAGGTATGGCCTTGACACCCGCGCCCGGGGGCCCGACACTAGGGACGTTCACAAGGAGGTGAGCCTTGACAACGATGGTTGATGGATCAACCCTGTCCCTTCCCCGGCCCATCCCGGCCGAACCCCCCGCTGCACCGAAAGCTCAAACGCTTGTGGCAAACCCCAGGCAATCGGTCGCCCCGCCCGCCAAAACACAGGCCGTGCACCTTAGCCGTGCGCAGATCCTCCACGCGACGGCTATCTGCTTGGCGGAGTGCGGCTACGACGGGACGACCATCCGGCGGATCGCCAAGCAACTGGGGTGTGCGGTCGGGTCGATCTACCGGTACTTCAAGGACAAGCGCACGCTGCTGGATGCCGTGACTCAGGCGCGTTTCGAGCCGGTGGCGCAGGTCGCCGAGGTGTCGGCTGAACGCTCGGCGTCGCTGTACGCCCACGCGGCGGCGGACGAGCCCCAGCAGTACCGCCTGATGTTCTGGCTGGCCAGTGTCGGGGACCATCACGAGGCCCCGGGCGTCCCGGAAGTGATCCAGCGGATCATCGAGGCATGGGCCAGGCAGATGGGTGACCGCCGAAAGGCCGAACGCTTCTGGTCGCAACTGCACGGGCGGATCATGCTCGGCGAGGTCGGGCCCAACGCGACCCAGCCCGGCTAAACTGTGTCCATGCCTCGCGACATACAGCACATCCAATGCCCTGCGAAGATCAACCTGGCGCTATCGGTTGGCGCGGCCCGAGCCGAGGACGGGATGCACCCGATCTGTAGTTGGATGGTCGCGCTGGGTTTCGGGGATACACTCACGCTCACCCGTTCAACCGATGGTGACAATTCATACGAATTCCTCTGGGATTACGACTCGCCAACAACTCAAGAGTTCAACTGGCCGCTTGAATCCGACTTGGCGTTCCGCGCCCACGGTTTGATCCAGCAACACGTCGGCGAAGACCTCCCCGTCAATATGAGGCTGATTAAACGCATCCCCACCGGAGCAGGGTTAGGCGGCGGGTCCAGTGATGCGGCGGCGGCGTTGGTCGGATTGAATAACCTCTTTGAGCTACAGCTGTCGGAGGACGAGCTGATTCAACTGGGCCTGCGGCTGGGTAGCGATGTCGGTTTCCTGGTGTCGGCGCAGCACGGCAACGTCTCGGCCATCGTGTCAGGTGTCGGCGATCAGATCGAGCCCGCACCGCTGACCGCCGCGATCCCTATCGTCCTGATCTTCCCGCCTATCCACTGCCCCACCGATGAGGTCTACCGCCGGTTCGACGAGTCCTGCGCCGTCTGCGGGCTCGACGAGTCACGGGTGCGCGGGCTTGTCGGGTCTTCATCCCTGGCGGAGTGCGGGCCATTCAATGATCTGGCCGCCCCGGCGTTTCTAGCTGACCCGGGGTTGGGCACGCTGTATGAGCGCGTCGTGTCCGAGATGAACCGGCCGGTGCATCTATCTGGGTCGGGCTCGGCGATGTTCATGATCGCACCGGATGCCGAGTCGGCCAAGCGATGGGCAGATCAAGTCACGTCCATGCCCTCACTCAACGCGGTGGTGACACAGACGCTTGACTAAAAATTTCTGGTTGGTGGGTTACCCGGCCTGGTTTATGGCTGGTCGCCCGTCAACCGTGCGGCGATTCGGCCACGTTCGGCCTCGGGGAGTTGGACATCCGGGTCCAGGTAATACTGATCGCTGATCTGTAGCGCCCGGCGGTAGGTGGCTTGTGCCGAATCAAACTCGCCGAGTTCCCATCGCGTGTCGGCGAGCCGGACGTGGTCACTTAGGCCGTTAGGACTCAGCTCACATGCGAGGGTGAACGACGACTCGGCTTGGCCGAGCCATGGCCTGTCGCCTGTGATGTCGTAAGCCGTTTGTGCCAACGAGCCCCGCCGCCTCGCTGCGATTAACCCTGTCAGGCCCGCACGCTGCGATTCATCCAACACCACTACCGCGGCATCGAGGAACCGTCCTGCCAGTTCCGGTCGGCCGTTGTCGTTTAGCGCTAAAGCGATCTCTTCACGAAGCCGAACCCGCCAGCGCGTGGTCGTCGGGTCATTGCCGATGACTGTCGCGGCTAAGTCCAACTCACTGAGTGCCGCCGGTGGACCCGAGATCCGCAGCAGCTCGGCGGCCTTGGCGAGGTGTGCCTGGTGGCGTGCCATCGGATCGGAGTAACTGAACATCAACGTGCCCGCCAGCAGAAAGAGACAAACCGCCGGGAGGTAACGTATCGGGGGCTGTGGTCCGTTTGATGTGGATTGCGTCGGTCGCGCACCCGACCGCCTTGCCGATGCTGTACCTACCACGACCCACACGAATGCGGTGGCGGTGTCCCAGAAGAACGTCATCTCGATCTGTGCGTGCAGCAATAGGAGTGTCGCCGCCAGAGCGATCCCGATATCCAACCACGCCGATGACTTTGATACGACGGGGTAGATTACAAACGCCGACAGTGCCACAAACCCCAGCATGCCGACAAGCCAGAGGATCGCGGTCTCGGCGTAGAGCCCGGGGAACTGGACGTAGTACTGTGTGCCAAAAACAACAGCGGCGAGCAGGCCGAACAATTTGACCGGGGCTTTACTCGGCGGCGCGCGGACTGCCGTGGAACACTCACCGGGCCCGGCCCCCATCACCACACCCGCGCGCCACAGCCAGACCAGCAGTAATAAACCCCATGTGCAACCGCCTATCCCGAGCATCACCGCGTAGTCCACGAAGACATTGTGTGTGCTCGAAACCACCTCCGGGCTGATCGGGTTGCGGACGGCCTCGTAGCGGTCCTTGAAATGGCCAGGCCCGACCCCGAGCACCGCCGCCGAGGGGTCTTGCTGCAGAACCTGCGCTGCCCCTTGCCAATAGTGGAAGCGGAACAGCAAGCTGCGCTCCCCGCCCGGTCCATCGGGTGGACCCGCGGCGCCACGGATGAAAACCGCTGCGCTGCCAGCCAATACAAATAGTACACACAGCACGGGGATGAGTCGGCGTACGCCGGGCTTAAGTCTTATCAGGCATAACAGACTCGCCCCCAGACCGATCACGGCGAGAAGTGCCAGCACCGCGCCCTTGGATTGTGTCAGGGCCAATGCCCACACACCTAATGACAAGGCAACCACCAGGGCAAGCCGGCGTGTCCAGCCGGTCTTGTGCCGGAAGCCAACCGCGACCGCCGTCGCGCCGAGGACCGTGATGGCCGCAAGGATCGAGCCCAGCACGTTGGACATCCCCACCGCACCGATCACGTCGTTGCCCTTTAAGCGGGTGATGTACTTGGCGTGATCAGCCGAGCCGTACACCAGGCCGCGGGCTTGGACACTGGCGTGCTCGGTATCCATAAAGGACTGGACCGTGGCGGGGTGTTCTACATAGACATACCAGGCCCCCTGGATGAATAACGGCAGGGCCATGGCGATCATCGCGGTGACGATCAAGCGTTTGGCACGCGGGAACTGTGCCAAGTGCGCCGCCGCGAGACCAAGTGATGCCGCGGCGATCCACGCCCCGCCGTGCAACCGGTTATCGAAGTGGTTGGACATCCGAAGCAAGCAGGGCACGGCACCCACCGCTAATAGTACGAATGACCACCACCTGATCCGCCCCCGTGCCCAGGCAGTCACCACCAACGCAAGCGCCGCGATCGCCACCGACACGACCGCCAGCCAAGCCGAGCCCGTCGGACCGATGCTGATCGCCTCACCCGCAAGTGCCCCGGCAGTTCGCGGGTCGGACTCGAAGTACAACGAACGTGTGAACACAACCGCAAGCGGCAGCAGCACCGGGATAAGCAGAAGCACCGCCGCCAGGTCGATCAGCTTGCCAAGCGGGCCGTCACTGAGACTATCCGGGGGAATATCATGGGCTTTGGACCGATCTGACATGGGGGCATCTTATCCGAGCCACAGCGACCGCGCCCGCAGGGTGTCCAGGGTTTGCAATGGATCAAGGCTATTGTGGCACCGGCCCTGTCGACCCGTGGATCTCCAGCCAGGCGGCCGGGGACTGGCTTGCCGTCGGCGTGTCATCGGTCATCCGCCGCGCCAGCACACGGTACGCCTCACCGCCCAGGTTCACCGCGTTCTGGCATACGGCCGTCATCGTCGGCAGAACCGTGTAGCGGACTTCGGTGTCATCGAAGCCGACGATCGACAG